>JBKDSL010000223.1:0-19902 GCA_046340555.1 Bacteroidota bacterium | reverse complement strand
ACATTGGTCATTAGTCACCCTTCGACCCTTCGATTAACTCAGGGCGGAGTTGGGTAAATGGGCAAGAAGCGGTTTAAAAAGCAGCAATAGCAGATGCAGTAAGCCTTCGACAGGCTCAGGGCGGAGCAGTAACAGTTGTCAACGCGCGGGGGTGTCCACGAAAAGTGCGAACCACAAGCTCGGCCAGCCCGGGGGTGTAGTCTAGTGCGACAAGGACGAGCAGGTGGTTGGTTTTCGTGGTGCCCTTTTTGGTTACTTTTTGGGCAAGCAAAAAGTGACAAAAAAAACAAACACTCAAAAACCACAAAGCCCTTCGACCCTTCGATAATATCAAGGCGGAGCAAGCTCAAGGTAAATAAACTCAGGGCAAGCCAACCACCCACTAAAAAACTTTGGATTCCAAAAAACCTTCCTCGCGAAGTTGTATCAACAAACGCTTATCGCCCTCCGCACGTCCCGTACCTCTGCCCACAACATGAAATCTTTTTCTTCCAGCTACCAGATCGTGACCGATTAGGAATTCCGTGTCGGGTGACTTCAAATACAAATCAGCAGCGAAATACAATGCGTGAACCAGATCCGGTGTAGAGAAGTAGGATATGTATGTGAGATCCAAGGAATCGACAGTGGATTTGCTGCCTGGCACCAATTCGATCTCAGGCATGCCGTTGAGACGCACTAAACGACTAGAGCTGTATATGGTATCTAATTCAGGTGTGTATTTGATGAATTTTAAAACACGAATCGACACAGGCACCACACCAGCCAAATGTGATCCAATGCGTATGGCAGCTGATCGACTTAAATCAATAATGCGATTTCTAATGTATGGACCACGGTCGTTGATGCGCACAATCACATTCTTTCCGTTTTTCAAATTCACGACATTGACACAAGTATTGAATGGCAACGATTTGTGAGCTGCAGTAAAATCGCGGTTGTCGAAAATATCACCACTAGCGGTTCTCCTGCCATGGAACTCATTGCCGTAAAAAGACGCACCCCCCTCTGATGTTTTTAAAGAATCGGAGGACTGTGCAAATGACAACGAATGGCTGTGCAGCCATAAAAGACCACAAGCCAATGCCAATACAATTAACAGCCTTCCGTGCTTCAATTTGAAATTGTTTGAACTAAAGGTAAGAAAAAACAGCGCGACACCCAAACTAGGCCGTTAGTCGCTTAGCCATGATGTTGCCAACATGTTTGAACAATTCTACTGGAGTAAACGTCCGCCATTGGAGAATATCTAATTCACCACCAAACAACATGTAATAATCAATGTTGAAAGATGAAAACTCCTTAAACACATGATCGCGGAAATTGAGGCCCACCAACCAGCCCTCTTCAATGTCATCAAACCATTCCTGATAATAGCAATCATCGGAGCCATGGAAATTCAGTACATTCTCTCCAATCAAAATGAAATGCGTGATACCCGATTCAATCAACTTATCAATAAGATCACGTTTCAGAATCATGATATCGTTGTTGATGCAATCATTCCATTCCCCTATCATCTCGATTATTGCGAACTGCTGCACATAATCAACAAACAATATTTTCAGGTAGAGGGTGCTTGAACCAAAACCATCCCATTGAGGGTGGATGTAATAATTGTAAATCGTGTTGGTGTATTCGAACTCACTATACTCACGGCCAAAAAAAGGCGACAACTCGTCCTCATCGGCAATGTATAGATCCCTCCAACGGTAATATGGCTCGATATCCTGCATAAACACTCAAATGCTTCGCTAATATATGTATAAACAGGACGAATTCAGCTGAAAAATCAACCTTTCAAGACCTCATCCACCGCCTTGCGTACGCTACCATGCTCATCCAAAAGCCGCTCCGCCGTATCTCGATCCACTCCAGTGGCCGCCATGATCATTCTGCATCCGCGATCCACGAGCTTGTTGTTGCTGAGCTGCATGTCGACCATCTTATTTCCCTTCACACGACCTAGCTTAACCATCACGGTAGTGGTAATCATGTTCAACACCAGTTTTTGTGCGGTACCTGATTTCATTCGCGTGGAACCAGTCACAAACTCAGGACCAACCACCACTTCCACAGGGAAATCCGCGAAAGCGGCCACGATGGAATCAGGATTGCAAGTAACACAACCAGTGGCAATTCCATTGCGCCTGCAATGATCCAAACCTCCAACCACATAGGGCGTGGTACCCGATGCAGCGACCCCTATAACAATGTCGTTTTTATTGATCGCATACTCCTGCAAGTCGCGCCAAGCACCTTCGTAGTCATCCTCGGCAAACTCAACGGCCTTGCGGATTGCTGTATCACCGCCTGCAATGATGCCCACTACTCTGCCGTGCTCGATTCCATAAGTTGGCGGGCATTCAGATGCATCTACAATCCCCAACCTTCCGCTGGTACCGGCACCAATATAAAACAAGCGACCACCAATGTTCATTCGTTCGTAAACCGCCTCGGCCAAACAAACGATATTGGGAATCTGTTTTTCAACGGATACAGCTACGGTGTGGTCTTCGCGGTTGATATTGCGCAAAAGCTCTTCGGTCGACATACGCTCCAAAGAGTCGTAGTGCGAATCAGATTCCGTCACACGCTTTTCCATGTGTCAATAAACGGGTGGGAAAAGTCCGGGATTACAACGACGAACCATCTCATAAGCGGTATCAAACACATCTTCGGTGTTGGGCTTGGAGAAGTAGTCGCCATCCGAACCATAGGCCGGACGATGCGCTTTGGCGGAAAGCGTTACTGGAGGCATCTCTAAATAATCGAAAGCGCTTTGGTCTTCAATCACCTGCTGATACATGTAGGCAGTTCCTCCTCCGGGCACATCCTCATCTACAAAAAGGACCTTATTGGTCTTTTTTATGGATTCCAAAATCATATGATTGATATCGAAAGGCAGCAACGTTTGCGCATCCATTACTTCAACGGATACTCCCGCTTGCTCCAACTGGGCAGCGGCATCCATTACAATGCGGCAGCAAGATCCATATGTTACGATGGTGATATCATCACCTTCGCGCAAAATTTCAGGAACGCCCAATGGCAAACGGTATTCGCCAATATTGGATGGCATCTTCTCTTTCACACGGTATCCGTTCAATGGCTCGATGATGACTGCAGCGTCATCAGATGCCATGATAGTGTTATAGAATCCTGCCGCCTGCGTCATGTTACGAGGCGTCAGCAGATACAGTCCACGCATAGAGCCCAACATCATCGAAATGGGAGAGCCACTGTGCCACACACCTTCTAAACGATGTCCGCGCGTGCTGATGATCATGGGTGCTTTTTGCCCGCCTTTGGTGCGGTATTGCAAACATGCCAAGTCATCCGATATAACGGTCAACGCGTAGATGAGGTAATCGAGGTATTGGATTTCGGCCACAGGACGCAGTCCGCGCAAAGCGAGGCCTATTCCCTGGCCTATGATAGTTGCTTCACGAATGCCGGTATCCATCACGCGCAGTTTGCCATACTTCTCTTGCAAACCTGCCCAGGTCTGGTTTACACCACCGATATGACCCACATCTTCTCCGAAAGAAAGCATCTCCGGATACTTATTCAGTAATGCGTCAAAGTTGGCTTGTAATACTTCGCGGGCGTCCACTGTGGGAGCATCAGCAAAGTAAACCGGTGCGATGGGTTGAACAGACATCGCATTGGATGATGATTGGCTGTGCAAATGTGAACCGTACCGTTCGGTGTTCAGTTGATCATAAGAGGCCAGCCAGCGAACGGCTGCATCCCTTTCGGGCGATGCCTGTCCGCGAGTGGCTCGCAATGCATGGCGCAAAGCGGAAGTGATATCCCTTCGCTCAACGTCGGGCTTTTCATACAAACCGGCTCGAATGGATGCAACAGTATCGCCACCAGGCAGATTTTGCAAAGCGTTCAACTGCTGTGAGGCCGCGTCCAACTCTGATTTGATGGAGTTGCGGTGGGCATCCCAGGCACGCTTGCGCGCATCGGCCACAAAGGCCTTCGCTTTAGCGTCGATTTCGTCTAACTCGCTTTCGGTAGCGATAGCGGAAGCTATCATCCACTCGCGCATCTTACGGATACAATCGAAATCATCTTCCCACTTCAAACGCTCTTTCGATTTGTAGCGCTCGTGCGAACCTGAAGTAGAGTGGCCTTGCGGCTGTGTCATCTCTTGGATGTGGAACAACACAGGCGTGTGCTTTTCGCGACATTCGGCAACGCCATTCTCGTATGTGTCAACGAGTGCCGGATAATCCCAACCTTTGCAAGTGAAGATGGAATAACCCGGGCGTTGGTCTGTTTTTTCAAAACCACGCAATGCATCCGAGATGCTATGCTTGATGGTTTGGTATTTCTGTGGGACTGAAATCCCATAGCCGTCATCCCAAACGGAAATAGCCATGGGCACTTGCAGTACGCCAGCAGCATTCAATGTTTCCCAGAACAAACCTTCGGAAGTGCTGGCATCACCTATGGTGCCGAATGCCACTTCATTTCCGGTTACAGAGAAGCGCTTGAATTTATCCTGCTGCAGAGCAGGATTTTGTCGATATAATTTGGATGCCAAGGCGAGTCCGAGTAATCTAGGCATTTGTCCACCTGTCGGAGAAATATCCGCTGATGAATTTTTGCTGGCGGTGAGATCACGGAACTGCCCATGGTCGTCGAGCAGGCGTGTTGAAAAATGTCCGTTCATCAAACGCCCAGCAGATGCTGGCTCGGCATTAACATCGGGCGTGGCATACAATTGGGCGAAAAACTCCTGGACCGTGAGCAAACCGGAAGCGAACATAAAGGTTTGGTCGCGGTAATAACCTGAGCGGAAATCACCTTTCTTGAAGGCACGGGCCATGGCTAACTGGGCCACTTCCTTGCCGTCGCCGAAAATGCCAAACTTGGCTTTGCCGGTAAGCACTTCTTTGCGGCCGGTTAAACTGGCATGTCGACTTTCGCAGGCGATACGATAATCGTGGATTACCGATTGCCTGAAATCCTCATATGTTAATCCAGCAGTTGTTTTACCGGAGATGTTAGTATCCATGATATTGTGAAAGCGATGGGATTACAAAAATAAGAAAAAAGCACAAGGATTATTCGCCTGAAAACCAGAAGGTAGCGGTGGCGGGAGGCGGTGGCGGGAGGCGGGCGACCAATGACCAATTCACCAATGACTAATTCACCAATGACTAATCACCAATGACTAATCACCAATGACCAATTCACCAATGACCCTATATCAACATGTCGCCTACCGCAAAAGCCATGAAAACCATGCTGGCAATACCATTTGCGGTAAAAAATGCGAGGTTGATACGGCTCATGTCACCGGAACCTGCTATTCGATGCTGCATGATCAATAGCAAGGAGAAAACCGACCAACCCACCAGATAAATCCAACCGAAGTCGTGCAGCATGAACGGGATGATCAGCAGAAGCGAAGTACCCACATGAAGCATCCGCGAAACCGTTAAAGCTCCTTTGATACCAAGAGCAGCAGGAATGGAATGCAAATGATTCTGGCGATCGAATTCGGCGTCTTGCAAGGCGTAAATGATATCGAACCCTCCTACCCAAGTGATCACCGCTAAGCCAATCATCACAGGCAACCAATCGAAATGTCCGGTAACGGCCAAATAAGCCCCAACAGGGGCCAACGACAAGCCGACCCCAAGAACAATGTGGCTTAAGGCTGTAAATCGTTTGGTGAGGCTATAACCTAGGATAACCAACAGCGCAATTGGAGATAGATAAAAACAAAGCTCGTTTATTTGATACGCACAAACCATGAATGCCAAGGCTGTAATAATTGTAAACCACAAGGCGGAATTGGCTTTAATGGCACCGGATGGTATTTCACGGCCTGCAGTGCGGGCGTTCTTGGCATCGATTTTACGATCAGACCAGCGATTGAATGCCATCGCCGAAGAGCGCGCAAAAACCATGCAGCAGATCACCCATAAAGCCTTAGTTGGCGCCACATGGAAATCGACATTACGCAGCCCTGCCACGAAACCGATGGCGGCAAACGGCATGGCAAACACCGTGTGGCTAAACTTGATGAGGGATAAGTACTTGGATATGGTTCGCAGCATAGAACCGCAAAGGTAAGGAGGTGGCAGGTATTTTATTAAATTCGCGTCCCTAACCTGTTTAAAGCACAAAAAATGTCGGACGATAAGAAAATCATATTCTCGATGGTGGGCGTTAGCAAAACCTACCCACCCCAAAAACAAGTACTGAAGAACATATACCTGTCCTTTTATTACGGCGCCAAGATCGGTATCCTGGGTCTGAACGGTTCTGGAAAATCAACTTTGTTGAAGATCATCGCCGGCATCGAAAAATCATTCCAAGGCGATGTGGTTTTTTCCCCCGGTTACAACGTTGGTTACTTGCCTCAAGAGCCGCAGTTGGATGATACCAAAACCGCCAAAGAGGTGGTGATGGAGGCTGTGCAGGAGATTGTGGATGTCATGAAAGAGTATGAAGAAGTCAACAACAAATTCTCCGAACCGATGGACGATGACGAGATGAACAAGCTCATCGAGCGTCAAGGTGTATTGATGGAGAAAATTGAGCAGATGGGTGGATGGGAGCTCGACAACAAGATTGAAGTAGCCATGGATGCCCTGCGCTGCCCAGAAGGCGACACACCGGTGAAAAACCTATCGGGTGGAGAACGTCGACGTTTGGCGCTTTGCCGTTTGCTGCTGCAAGAACCTGAAATCCTATTGCTCGACGAGCCTACTAACCACTTGGATGTCGAATCCGTGGATTGGTTGGAACAGCACTTGCAACGCTACAAAGGAACCGTAATTGCCGTAACACACGACCGTTACTTCCTCGATAATGTGGCAGGTTGGATATTGGAACTCGACCGAGGCGAAGGCATTCCTTGGCAGGGCAATTACTCATCCTGGCTAGACCAGAAATCAAAGCGCCTGGCACAAGAAGAAAAATCGGAGAGCAAGCGCCAGAAAACATTACAGCGCGAATTGGAATGGGTGCGCATGGCACCAAAAGCCCGTCATGCCAAGAGCAAGGCGCGTTTGGCTGCTTACGAGAAGATGATGAATGAGGATGTGAAGGCCAAAGAAGACAAATTGGAAATTTGGATTCCGAACGGACCGCGACTGGGTAACGAAGTTATTGAAGCGGTAAATATTTCAAAATCTTTCGGAGATCGTGTGTTGTTCGAAAACCTGAGCTTCAAACTTCCTCCAGCAGGCATTGTAGGTATCATTGGTCCGAACGGAGCAGGTAAGACAACTTTATTCCGCATGATGATGGGACTGGAGCAGCCCGACAACGGTGAAATCAATATCGGTTCAACCGTGGCTATCGGTTATGTGGATCAAACACACGCGGCCATTGATAACGAAAAAACGGTTTGGGAGGTAATCTCTGGCGGACACGAGAATATTGATTTAGGTGGTCGATCATTGAATTCGCGCGCTTATGTAGGTCGATTCAACTTCTCAGGCGCCGACCAAGGCAAGAAGTGTGGTGTGTTGTCGGGCGGAGAGCGAAACCGCTTGCACCTGGCGATGACCTTGAAATCAGAAGCCAACGTATTATTGCTGGATGAGCCTACCAACGATATTGATGTGAACACGCTGCGTGCCTTAGAAGAAGCATTGGAGAACTTCGCTGGCTGCGCGGTTATCATTTCGCACGACCGTTGGTTCCTCGATCGTATTTGTACGCACATCCTGGCCTTTGAAGGCGATTCGCAGGTGTATTACTTTGAAGGTGGCTATTCCGAATATGAAGAGAACCGTAAAAAACGCTTGGGCGACACCGGTCCACATCGCATCCGTTACAAGACCCTGGTGCGCTAATCACCAATCTACAAGGACAATTAAATCATGATGGCTTTCTTTTTCGATAAAGAGGGCTTCAACTGCAACATACTCGGATCTCGAGTACAATAATTGTTTCCATTTGATCTGAAGTCTGACCAAGGATGATTCCATCAACAGAAACGATTCCCTATTTCCTGACGCTACCATCACCATGACTTGAACTTGAATTCGATGCAAGCATCAACATCCAAGCCTCAATTGATTGATTTAAAAATCCTGCAATTCTTGCTGAAAAAAATCTCAAAGCCGATGATTGGTCAGACAATTAGGAATCAACAGGAAAACGCATTTCCATGAGATAATGTATATATTTACAAGAAGAAACCATCCGTACAACTCAGAATTGTACTAACCCACCTCATTCACTTATAATTGAAGGCTAAAAACTTCCAAGGAGTGGTGTCTGACTCTCGTAAGCGGATAAAAACCATACTCCAATGATTACTAACCACCGGTTGAACACTTTTTTTCAGTTTAAAAATATAACATGGGCGACATTCCTCATAATACTGATTTCCTCGGTTATTACTAAGCCTGTTTCTGGTAAGATAGCCTCGCCAACCAAAATCGAATTCCAAGGGTTTGTTACAATGAACGATACCGATCGGATGACCATTTCGGGGGGCGTTGGATCGGATGCTCTCAAGATTGCATTGGAAGCTTTTTTAACGGCGAAAAACGACTCCTGCCCTATTCAGTATGTTTTATTCAGTCATTCTGATATTGATTCCATTATGGGTTTGGTAAATGACATCAAATCAACAAGCACCTATATGAAACAGGCGTTTTGGGGTAGAAAAAAGAATTTACAGGCATTTGCAAAATCCGCAAACGTCAGATACACTTTGATTGTCGATTATAAAAAAGGACAAGCTGTACCAATAGAAACCGAACAAATGGTTTCTCGCGAGCCTATGCTGATAGAAGAAATTTTCGGTATAACGCCAAGACCCCATCCGGAAATTGTAGTACTTGATTTTTACCCTATCAAAACGATCCGCATCAGCATGGTAGACCATGCCACAGGCAAACCGGTGTTCACCGTATCAAAATCATTTGGACCATTTGTGAAAATCGGAGACCCGTCCAAGCTTCAAAGGAAGGCCTTTTTCAAATTCAAAAAACGATACCCCAATTGCTTAGAATTAAAACGTTGATCCTCGGGCATGTTACGGAAAAAATCACAAACCACGGGTTTAGTTCACCTAAATTAAGGATAAGTAGGAACCAACAGATTGAAAACATACTGATTGCATTTGTAAGATTTTCGACTTTTATGTCATAAATCTGGAGTATTCTGGGATTTTAAGGGAATTTCCACTTTTTATTTTTTCAAAACAGAATCAATTAATAAGTGATTTTGAGAGTGCGACATGACAAAAATCATGAACATTTTTCTCCAGGAATTACAAAATCTATCCAAGCAAGGAATTGGTGCTAAAAAAGGATTGCATGGCTGCGATGGAAGCTAACTTGACCCCATCAAACAACAACTACCATGTTCAAACACGACTACTCCCCCATCCCATTCCTTATCCTGTTAATTGTAACAGCCCTAAGCTCAACTCCATTTGAAGCTTCTGCAGAGAAGTCGCCAATGATTAATGCCGGCCTATCCAACGAATGTACGCCCCGCAAAGGATTCTACGGTGATCCTGGAAGTGCCGTAGCAGGTGCTGTAATCAAAGTGTACAGCTATAGCGGCACCCAACTTACACCAAACGCAGGATCGATCTTCAATGCAGGAACCATTACGGTTAATACCGATGGAAGTTGGATTTGGAAATGCAATGGCAGTAATGCATGTACTGCAGGTGCTAACAACTGTCTAACAAATGGCACTTATGCCGTTACACAAACCGTATCTGGCAAAACCGAATCGGATCCAATCTTCATTTGCGTAGGATCAAGTAACCAATCAAGCAAACCCGTCATCACCGGAACAAACTTCAGCGCAACTGGAGTGGTGAGCGGTACATCAGGTAACAGCGCTGGAGTCACATTATATACAAGAAACGGTGCAACCCTCAACAAGATTGGTTTTACGAATGCCAACAACACCGGACAATGGACTATAAGTGGACTTACCATCACCCCTTGCGATTCATTGACTGCACTATCTGTGGAATCCACAATGTGCCTGTCCGCTTACGCGGATGCCAAGACCGAGGGCGGTATCCAGCAAGTAACGGTGACCACCGACCGAAGCACTACTGCTTGTGTGGGTGATACCATCCGGCTCACCGCTTCGCAATCCAGCAACATCACTTGGAGTACCGGTGAAACCTCTCAAACAATAAATGCGCTTGCATCTGGCAACTATACTGCAACCTATTCCTTAGGAACAGGCTGTAGCAACAATGCAATCACCACGCTCACATTCAACAGCCTACCACCAACACCAGTTGTAAATAGCATAGGTGGAAACCAAGGTTGCCTGGGGGATACTATGACATTGTACACCAATCCGATGGTTGGCATGAGCTATTCATGGCGCAGATACGGCATCACCATTTCCAGTGCAACAGGCACATCCATCGTGATCAATTCACCGGCTCGTTACTACGTATCTTACATCAATGGTAATGGATGCTTATCGGAATCAGACACCTTTCATGTGTATGGTGGTCCAACCACGCCAACTGTTATGGCCAATGGCAGCACCGTGTTATGCAACAACAGCACTGTGACATTGAGCACATCTCCGGTTGCGGGATTGACATACCAATGGCGCACCTATGGAAATGCGATAATAGGAGCAATAGGAAGCAGTTACACGGCGAGGGGAGCAGGCAAATACACAGTGACTGCCACCAATGCGAACGGATGTAGCAATACTTCCTTACCAATTGAAGTAACCGTTACCCCGCAGATTCCTGTAATCACAGCGTCAGGCAGCTTGGCGGTTTGTCAAGGAAGCGGTGTGAAGATCAATTCGAATATCATCCACGATGTGGCTTACCAATGGAAAAAATCAGGACGAAATATCGGGGGAGCAACAGCATCTTCCTTGTTCACAAGTGGTGAAGGTTTCTTTAAAGTAACCATCACTGATTTGAATGGCTGCAGCCGCACATCCGATTCTGTGCAGGTTTATTTCACGCCATCGAAACCAGTGATTACTGCAACAGGCCCCACCACATTCTGTCCAGGCGGCAATGTAACCTTACAATCGAATACCATTCCGAATGTCAATTATGTTTGGAAGAAATTCAACAACAACATCCCAAGCTCAAACACTACCTCTGTTACGGTTAATAGCAGCGGCAAGTATCGTGTTCAGGTTACTGATCAGAAAGGCTGCACCCGTTTGTCGGATGCCATTGATGTGACAGCTGCTTGCAAACTGAGTGACAACGGAAATTCAAATAATGCAACCGTTTACCCCAACCCATCGAAAGATGGTTTCAACATCGCCTTGCAAGGAGAGGAATCGGAAGATTTGCAAATCGAAATCTATAACATGATTGGAGTAGCCATACCATTTGAAAGAACTGTTTCTGAAGATGGCAGTGTTCGAATCGAAGGACTGGTTCCGGGCATATACTTCGCAAACATCAAAGGTCGCGAAACCAACAAGGTAATCAGGATAGTCCGTGAATAGGCACACGGTGTCCGAACATTCGCGAAGAAAGTCGCGAGATCAACAGCAGGGTGGCGAGAGCCGCCCTGTTTTTGTTTGAATTAAAAATGAACACTCTACGCTATTGAATATTGAAATTAAAACATAAAAGAAGCGTGATAATAATTTTTAGAGCTAAGGCAAAAACCTCCATTTTCAACCTTTCAGTTAAAACTCCATAGAGCCGTATATTGAATAAACTTGATAAAGTAAAAGGATAGTGCTAAATTAGCAATCAAATCTTGTTTTATATATGAAAACTCTGCTCATCTCCTGCGTGCTATTTTTAGGCACAGCCATTGCAAATGCCCAAACGGCAACCAATTTCGTTTGCAACGATTGCTCTGGCAATAGCCACAACCTGTTTGCCGAATTGGATGCGGGTAAAGTAATCGTACTGGTATTGGTGATGCCTTGCGGAGCTTGTGAAAATACAACCACCATGGCCTACAACACGGTTCAAAACTATCAAACCTCAAATCCAAATCGGGTTTTCCTGTATGTGGCCGATGATTACGGCACTTCGACATGTAATACAATCAATTCTTGGTGCAACAGCATCGGTGTTACTCAAAGCGCCTGGTCACTTCGTTTCTCCAACGCTGCCATAAACATGTTGGATTACGGATCGACCGGTATGCCTAAAGTTGTTGTATTGGGTGGCCCTAACCATACTGTTTTCTACAATGCCAATAACTCGTTCAACCAAACTAGCATGCAGAACGCGATAAGCTCGGCACTTTTGGCTACAACCATTGAAGAAAACGAAATGGAGTTGGAACTAACCTTGTATCCTAACCCGACCTCCAACTCAGCTATTGCCAACATTAATCTAAAAAAACAATCCGATATAAGCATCACGCTATTCGACTTACAAGGACAAATGGTGAAGACCATATTCAATGGTATACTCCAAACTGGTTCCAACGACATACCTATCGCAACATCTGAATTACCATCAGCCATGTATTTGGTACGATTGAGCAATGGAACAAACGATTACTATCGGAACCTAACGGTTAAGCATTAATAATTTAAAGAAGATACCCACTCGTAACTAAGGACCCAACCGATAATCTCTAACGGCTCGGATAGCTATGAAATTCAGCGCAATAATTAGCACCAAGGACAACTTAGTTCAGCAATATTCAATTTGTGTCGACCGCTTTAATCGCGATTTCAAATGGAATCACCTGTCAACTGAAATTACCAACTTCGTTGAAGATTACTAGGATTTTGAAAAATGGCTCTTGAAGACTAAAAAGTGAATTCTAAACGAAGTGATTCGAAAACCATCAACTTTAAAATATATTTACGAAAAAAGTAAGGAATGATTCACATGCATGCCCACCAACTACCTGTATCAACCAAGCGGACCCGGGTAGTTTTCCTGATTGACGACGATCCGATGCAATTGGAAATGCTTGCTGATTTCATCAAAGAGCGGTTTTCTATTGAAGTGCATCGTTTTTCGAACGGAGAGGCGGCTTTGAAGCAAATCGGACTAAAACCAGAGGTTGTGTTCTTGGATTTTCATCTTGATGGGGAAGCAGCAGGAGCGGCGAATGGAATCGAAATCCTGAAGAAAATAAAGTCCGAACTACCCTTGGCACAAGTGGTGATGTTAAGCGGACAGGACAAATTATCTATTGCGGCGGAATGCATCAAAAACGGTGCGTTCGACTACATTGTGAAAGGCGAAACCGCCATCAGCCGATTAGAACATATCCTGACCAATATCGACCAGATGATGGATGATATTTATTTCAGGAAGTTCAACTCCGACATGCTGAAATTGTTGGTGGGAGTTATAATTCTTGGAACAGGCTTTGTGTTGTATGCCATCAACGCGGGCATGATGAAAGTAACCTTTCATTTTTGAAGTCGTTTTGATAAGCTGGTTGCCTGAAAGTTGGGGTGAACCGCTGTTTGAAAAACGAGGGCCGATAAGTAACTGCACGGCTATGAACTGGATGAATCAACGCGGCATGAAAATCAGGCATCCGGCTGCATGTATCATGATGGTCGGTTGCTGCCTGTACTTTCCAACGAAGGCAGTTGCAAAAACCGTGTCGGATGGCGAAATGATAACCCAAAGCAATGACATTTGGGAAATGACATCAATGCCCGTGTTGGATGATCCTGCATTTGTTGAAGCGGAGCCGTTGAACAAGGACACCACTAAAACGATTTCAGACACCTCCTACTTCAAGACCTACTCCGATCAAATCACCGGCAGGTTTTATTTCAGTCGCAAGTACACCAGTTTGGTCATTGGTGACCAGGACAGCGATTTTAAATTGGAATACCGACCTAACACCTCATTGAACATGGGCGTTGGTGCCACCTACAAAAACCTCACACTGAACATCGCTTACGGATTTCCATTTTTGAATCAGGATGAGGGACAGGGAAAAACCCGTTACCTGGACCTGCAAGCGCACATGTATGGAAAAAAACTCACCATTGATTTTTTCGGACAGATCTATAACGGATTATATTTGGCCCCCAAGGGCAAAGGCACATTGGATGGTTCGTATTATGTGCGGCCAGATATGAAACTTCGGGAGATTGGCTTATCATGCCAATACCTGTTCAATCACAGGCGGTTTTCATACCGTGCTTCTTTTCTGCAAAACGAGTGGCAATGCAAATCGGCAGGCACATTCCTGTTAGGTGGCGAAGGGTATGTAGGTTGGGCGAACACCGATAGCAGCGTTTTTCCTAAAGCCCTTCCAATTGCAAACCCACCAGTGGCCACAGATGTGCGTTTTTTTGAATTCGGTCCGAATGCTGGATACGCGTACACGTTGGTTATTGCGCGGCACTTTTTCATTACGGGCTCCCTTTCGGTGGGGCTTGATTACAACCGTACAGATTATTGGTCGGAATTTCAATCTACTACATCGGAGGATTTCAGCACCAACACAAACCTCAGATTGTTTGCCGGATACAATTCGGAACGCAGTGCTATCAGCTTTACCTTCACCAATAGCGCGGTATCGCTAACTTCTCAAAAGGCTTATAACGTTTCCATCAATACCGGCAATGTGCGATTGAATTGTGTGCGCCGCTTCAGTGGAGGACCCAAAACACGCAAGTTTTTGAATTGGGTGGATGGGATATTCGGTTGAGTGTTATGAGTGAATTTATTGAATTATTTTATTGCATCAAAATAAACCTTTAATATTGCACAACTCACAAACCCTAAAACATAAAACAGATGAAGAATTCAACTAGTTTATTACTGTTCGCAACATGCGTTACGTTGCTTTTTGCTTGCAAGAAAGATGATCCGGAAACACCTGAGATTTCGAATGAGCAACAGGTGGAGACCGCTTTAAATACTTTTGTATCCAATTTGGTGGCTACCCCTCCCACTTCCGTTGATGTATCAAATCGCGTGAAGCAATATTTACTGGCCAACCCGTCTTTCTTCTTTGGATCTACGGTAACTCTATTGGATAGCTCGGAATTGGCAACCGATAGCCCTTATTGGTATCGCTCGGGCGACAGCTTGTTAACAACGAGCTTGATGGACACCGCCTATCACATAAACGACCAAACTTGGTTAAGGACGCCTATTGATAGCGGTTATGCCGTATGGACAGCACCCTACTTCGATGCAGGCGGTGGCAACATCTGGATGAAAACTCGGGCCGTTCCAGTTATCGTTAACGGACGCATAGTAGCCGTAGCAACAACGGATTTGGCTTTGTAATCAAAATCCAAGTTTTCCGATTCAAAAAAGTATATTTGATTGCTTAAAAAGAGAGTTGCATTGCATCTCTCTTTTATTTTAAACCAACAATTCAATTAATTGAGAGTACTATTCCCACCTAAAATATAAAACTCATTATGGCAACAGACTATGATCGAATTTCAAGGGAATACCAGTTATCAAAACTTCAACCATGGAGGCAATTTGCCGAAGCGTATACGTTTTCCAACTTGGTTGGAGATTTATCTGGCAAAAAGGTACTCGACCTAGCTTGCGGTGACGGATTTTATACCAGGCAATTGAAATTAAGGGGAGCAGCAGCAGTTGTAGGCGTAGACATATCAAAAGGCATGATTGATCTTGCCAGGGCTTCTGAAGCAGAACATCCACTCGACATCACCTATCACGTTCAAGATGTGCTCGATCTCGATTTGAATGAACAGTTTGAGCTGATAACCGCCTCCTATTTGCTCAACTATGCATCAAACATAGCAGAGCTGACAGCATTCGCGAAGGTTATTGCTAAACACTTGAAACCTGGTGGTCGGTTTGTCACCATCAATAGCAATCCAGATTATGAAGCACCAATTGAAACTATACGCAAATACGGATTTACTCGAGAAAACGAAAGCCGTAATGAAGGATCGAAAATCACGTATCGACTATACCAGGAGGATGGAAGCCATATAAAAGTAGTCAATTTTCATCTCGAAAAATCGACTCATGAGCATTGTTTGGAATCGGCGGGTTTGTCCAATATAAAATGGCACCCACTGGAATTAGATCCTTCCATTGCAGATGAATCTAGTCAGGAATTTTGGAAGGCATTGATAGAAAGTCAACCGGTAATCGGGTTGACATGCCAAAGTAATCCAATCTCGTAGTAATAAATTGGGGAGTAATAATCACTTGCTTAAGTGATAGATCTAAAATTTTGATTGCAAAACAACACGGAAGCGACAATGAGCGATGAACGATTAAAGGAACTGTTAGCCGACAAATCGCTTTATTCCGAAGAATTGGCTCCAATTCCAAAGGAAAAACGAAATTGGAACACTTGGAACTTTACTGCCTTATGGATCAGTATGAGCTTGTGTATTCCAACTTACATGCTTGCCGGCTCACTGATTGATGGTGGCATGAATTGGTGGCAATCCGTACTGACCATTTTCCTCGGCAACACCATTGTGTTGATTCCTATGATGCTCAATGGACATGCTGGAGCTAAGTATGGTATACCGTATCCGGTATTCGCCAGAGCCAGTTTCGGTGTAAAGGGAGCCAATATCCCCGCCATACTTCGAGCCATAGTAGCATGTGGTTGGTTCGGTATCCAAACATGGATTGGAGGTTACGCGATATATATCATCCTAAAAACATGGATGCCCACCATCGAATCCATTCCGGATGTTTTACCTGGTTTCATGGGATTGAAAACCGGACCTGCGATCACCTTTCTGTTGTTTTGGTTGGTGAACATGTACGTTGTTAAAAAAGGACAGGATAGCATCAAGAAGCTTCTTGTATTCAAAGCATACTTCCTACCTATCGCTGCAATTGCGCTATTTGTATGGGCCGTTTCAAACGCCAATGGCCTTGGCCCAATCCTAATGCAACCCTCCAAATTCACGAACAACCATGACTTCTGGAACTTTTTCTTTCCAGCCCTTACGGGGATGGTAGGTTTCTGGGCAACCATATCATTGAACATCCCTGATTTCACCAGGTTTGCCATCTCACAAAAGGCTCAAATAAAAGGCCAGTTGTTTGGCCTTCCACCTTCGATGACTGTTTTCGCCTTCATCGGTGTAGTAGTAACATCAGCAACTGCCATCATTTTCGGCGAAATCATTTGGGATCCGTTGATTCTTGCCGAAAGGTTTGATGGCGCATGGCTCATAACCCTTTTCATGATTGCCATTGCCTTGTCGACTTTGGCAACCAATATCGCAGCCAATATCGTTAGCCCTGCAAATGATTTCATGAATCTGCATCCATCCAAAATCAACTTCCAAATTGGAGGATACATCACAGGCATTTTAGGAATCCTGATCATGCCTTGGAAACTGATAGCAGACCCAAGCGGTTACATTTTCACCTGGCTAATTGCTTACTCCAGTCTTTTAGGACCCATTGGTGGCATCATGATAGCGGATTATTTTTTCATACGCAAGAAAACCCTAATAGTCCAAGACCTTTATAAAACAACCGGAATATATAACTACAAAAACGGTTTCAATCGAATAGCCATTGCAGCACTACTAATCGGCATACTACCGAATGTGCCAGGGTTTCTGGTAACCATTCAGGCCATTCCAAATGATATTTTCCCCGAATGGATTGCTCATATATACAATTACGCTTGGTTTGTAGGGTTCCTACTTTCAGCGTGTAGTTTTTATATCATGTCCTCCATTGGGAAATCACAAAAACACAATTGAATCAGGATAGATAGTGTCAGTTATATGATTCATGAAATCAATTATATGGATTTGTAATCATCGAGCACCCATTGCGCCGATGCTAAATGGAAATTATAAACAGAGTTGTGTATCATTAGAGATTGCGCAATGGTGATTTTTGACTTTTACAAAAGCTCTACCTATCAGCTAATCGCTGATTTCAAGTTTCAGACTTCGACCATGATTCAAAAGAATTCACTTACGTGTTCCGATTAGTGCACCCTTGATACACTAGACATATTTGAACTGCTAGCACATATCACAACTGGTCGATGTTCTTCCACGAGATATAGTTTAGTAAGGGACTATCGGTTTCACCGTCCTCCCCTTGATATAGCAGAAATCCGTTGGATGATGGCTGGTATTTATTCCAATATTTCAGACCGGCCAGTAATTTTCGGTCTTGTTTTACTGCAGATTTGATCTCAATGGCTTGAGGTCCGTTTTCCCTTTCAACGATCAAGTCGATTTCATTCCCTAGATGATCTCGAAAATAATACAATCCGTTATTGATTCCTTGGTTCGATCTATTTTTCAAGATTTCAGCAACACACCAATTTTCAAATATTGATCCATAGAGTGGGTGCTTTTTTAGTCCTTCCTTGGACTTCAATTGCAGCAATGTGCATAGCAATCCGGTGTCATGAAAATATATCTTAGGGCTTTTGATGATACGCTTATTCATATTCTGATGCCATGGTTGAAGCAGGAATATGATATAGCTTGCCTCTAGGATTCCTATCCATGATTGAATCGTTTTGTTATCAACGCCGACTTGCTTAGCGAATTCATCACGATTCAATATTTGACCGGCATGACTTGCGCAGAGTTGAATCAGCTTAGTAAATGCCGGGAGATTAGAAATGTTTTTCAGTTGTCGGACATCACGCTGCACATAGGTTTGTATGTAACTCTGCATCCAACGGTTGGGCTGTAGTTTCTTAGCCCGAACTTCGGGATATCCGCCATTCAGAATATTTACCAGCACATCTGAGGAAGGTAGCTTAGCGGATTTGAGTTCGGCATAGCTTAAAGGAAGCAAGGTCAGATACCCTGCCCTACCCGCCAATGATTGTGAAATCTGTTGATCTAGGAGCAGGTTGTTGGAACCTGTGAGCACAAATTGTCCGCGAGATGTGCGCTTGTCCAATAGGACTTGAATATACCTGAAAATATCAGGTACGCGTTGCACCTCATCCAAAACGGCCCCATTGGGGAATTTTTGCAAGAAGCTCCTCGGATCGGATAGGAACTCGGCTTCTGTTGAAGGGTCTTCGAAATTCACATAGGGCTTGCCTTTGAGGAGCAACTTGCTGAGGGTGGTTTTGCCGCTTTGGCGCGGACCGGTCACACAAAGCGCACGGAACTGCTTCAAGGCGGTTCTGGCTTCCTTCAATATGTCGCGACTAATCATGACCTATAAATTTACACAAATATACATATTTGGAATTGGATTCCATATTTGTATAAATATACATATTTGGAATTTGATTCCATATTTGTATAAATGTAAATATTTGGAATTGGCGAAAAGGACAACGGATGCTAAGTTGCCAATTTTGCCAGAAGCCCAGGTGATCCTGTGAAGTTGTTTTGTGATGAGTTCCTAGTGATGATTAAAGCGGAAGGATGTCCGATAAATCATGGATTAGTAAAAAGGGTTGCTCGTTGGGATGATTTCTAGCCCTTAATGATGTGCCCGAAATGGGCTTATTTGTTTGTTGAATTAGCTTGATGACTTAAAAATCTCAGACTCAAGACCCATAGTATGGCCTAAAAAATGCAAAGTACACATGTTTCGCACCAAGTGGCTTCTGTGCCCATAAAACCATTATATATTTGACATACAATTACTTAATATTTTTACTTTAGTGGTGAATCGCGCATATCAAAGCCCTAATTATTTGAAAAACGTAAATCTTGGTAATCAAAGATAAAATTCACTAATTTTGTGCCTCCAATTTTGGTTGGAACATTAGAGTAACTGTAGTTCTTTAAATTAACAATATTTAGTTCGGTAGTTTCCGCCTTATGCGGATTAGAATACATGCCGAATTGATTTAGTTCTTAAATTTATATTAGTAATATTGGTTCGGTAGTTTCCGCCCTTGGCGGAGTAGAATACATGCCGAATTGATATAGTTCTTTAAGTTATATTAGTAATATTGGTTCGGTAGTTTCCGCCCTTGGCGGAGTAGAATACATGCCGAATTGATATAGTTCTTTAAGTTATAATAGTAA
>JBKDSL010000222.1:0-3979 GCA_046340555.1 Bacteroidota bacterium | reverse complement strand
GTTTTTGAAGTGAAGACACTACTTGCTCCTTGTTCAAGTCGGCAGTTGGAATCTGCAACTTGTCGCTCAAATAAGTCCATATGGCCTTACCCGTCTCCTCATAAAAGGCATTCAAGTCGTTCTTATCCAAAGATTTTTCGGCAGTTTTGAGTCGCCTGATTGCGATGGCATTGGCTTGTTTGATTCTATAAGCGGCAGCATCTGCCCGCAATCTGATTTGATTGCGTTTGAATATTCCAAGAAAGACCATGGCTCCAATAGGTAATAAGGCTAGCAAGTAAAACGCCCAGGATCCATAGAACGAACTTCGCCCTTGATTCAAAATGGCATCGCCTGTTTTTATGAATCGTATGTCGCGACCAAGAATACGGAAATCGTTTTTCCCTCCTGATGAAACAGTTGCGCTTCCGTCTCCTTTACCTTTTTCAACTTGCAGTTTAAGGCTAGGGGAGGATAGTGTTATGTAGTTGGCTTTATCCGGGTTGAAGTAGGTGAACTCTACTTTGTCCAAATCAAAGGTGCCGGGTATACGAGGGATCAATAGATGCTCAAACGTTCTTGTTCCGGCACTGCCTTTTGTTGTGGTGGATATGTTGTCTTGTATCTTGGGTTCGTATGATTCTATGTCGGATGGTATTTCTCCGACAGGTGATTCGATTAACTTCAAATTACCCTTGCCGCTGATCTTCACCCGCAAGTTGACTGCATCATTCGATTTTATTTTTTCACGGTCCAAAATAGTTTCCATTGAAAAATCCCCCACGGCACCTTTGAATGATGCAGGTGCTCCAGCAGGCAAATCCTTGACGGATATTTTTATGGGATCGCTTTTTATGGAATAAGGCACATCCCGAACTCCGCCTGAGCCAAAGAAGGGGTCGTTGAAAAATGGATCATTGAAAATGTCGAAAGGATTGTTAGAGCGATTTCGGTTAACGCGTATCCTGGCCACGCACTCGCCGAGCATCTGGTCTATGGTGAGCGTTCCGGATTGCTGGGGATACAACACCACTTTTTTGATTTCACCTACTTGGAAAGGTGTGCCATTCACATTCTCCTGATACATGTTCATCTGCTTGGGCATCTCGACATCCTGGCTCCAGAATCCCGAAAAGGAGGGCATCTTATTCACTGTATAATTGACAACAGGTACATTGGCATACAACTTGAATGTGGCTACCACAGCCTCGCCTTTGTAAACTTGCTTTTTATCTACACTAACTCGGATGAAGACGCTTCCTGATGAGACATTCCCGCCTTGAGATTGCCCGCCCTGTGATCCTTGGTTTCCTTGACCACCAGCTGTAACGTTAACCGTAACAATATTGGATGGGATGTTCTTGCCTCCGCTATTTATGGCGGCTGGACCAATTTTGAATGTGCCTGTTTTCTTTGGTTGCAAAATGTAGCTGTAAGAAACCGATTGAGAAAACGCGCCATTGATGATTTGCATGCTGGTGGATTGGTTCGGACCCGATAGCACCATGAAATCGCTGAAATTGGGTGGAGTAAAAGAGGATGCAGAACCGTTCAAGGTAAAGGTTGCTTGAAACTGTTCATCAACCCCAACAGTGCTTCTGTTCACTGAAGCAGTTAGGGATTGTCCGGAAGATTCAATTGGCTTGAAAATCGTTGTGATCAGGATGGCCAGCAATGATAGTCCATGCCTCGATTTTAAAGAACCTAACAAGTATGAAAAACGGTTTTTCATCTTACCACTGTTTGTCGATTTTGATTCGTTCACCTTCTTTACGATTCATCTTTTTTTGAAGTTCCTTTTCATCGTTCTGCAAGGCTTTCAACATGCGTTCAGCCTCTTCCTTGCTCAAACGCTTGTCTTGTTTTGCGTTTGTTCCTTGTTGTTTTTCCTGGTTATCTTCTCCTTCTTTATCGTTTTGCTGTTGTTCTTGATTCTTGTTTTCCTGTTTATCTTTTCCGTCTGGATTCTGTTTGTCCTTTTGGCCCTCTTTTTTGTCTTCGTCTTGTTTTTGCTGATCCTCTTTTTTGTCGTTTTTCTGGTCCTTGTTTTGTTGGTTCTGTTGTTGGGCCTGAAGTTTTGATTGAGCGTATGCCAGATTGTAACGCGTATCTGCATCACTTGGGTTTAATCTGAGTGATTGCTTATAGGCATCAATAGCTTCTTGGTATTTCTGTTGCTTCAATAGGCTATTGCCAAGATTGTGCAAGCTTTTTGATTTTTGTTCAGGTGTCTTGGCGTACTGCCCGGATTCTCTGAATTGCTTCTCTGCTTCCGCAGCTCGATCCTGTTTGTATATGGAGTTTCCTAAGTTGTAATTGCCTCCAAAAGATTTTGAATCAACTTCAACTGCCTTTCGGTAATGTGTTTCTGCATCCGAGTATCGGTTTGATTCATAGCTCTTATTGCCGGATTTCAATTCGGTCCGATTGTTTTGGCAAAATCCCGGCAAAGGAGCCACTACACCTAAGAGGAAGGCAATTACCGAGGATATGAAAAACAAGTCACTTTTCATTTTTACTTCTTTGTATTTTCACCGAACAAGTTCAGTTTGCTCCACCACTTGTTTTTTTGGTTTGAAATAAAGGGTTCGATAAGTAGGATTATTAATGCGAGTCCCAAGAACCACATGAATTGCTCATCATAGATAGTGAACATCTTGGATGAGAATTCTTTTTTTTCCATCCTTTCAAGTTCTTTCAAAATGATACCCATTCCATCATCACCTGAGGTGGCTCTAACGTATTTTCCTTTGCCAGCATCTGCAATTTGTTGAAGCGTTATATCATCCAGTTTGGAGATGACGGTTGTTCCACTTCCATCGGCTATGAAATTGCCTTTACCGTCTGGTACCGGCGATCCCTGGGGAGATCCCATTCCGATTGTATGCACCACCATGCCTTTACCAACTGCATTTTTAGCCGCTTCAACGGCGTCATCCTCGTGGTTTTCCCCATCTGTGATAACAACGATTGCAGCTGATTTTGATGAAGAATCGCCAACGGCTTCCATACACTTTTCGATGGCAGCCCCTATTGCAGTTCCTTGTACAGGCACCATGCCGGTGCTGATATTCGATAGGAATAATTTGGCCGCTCCGTAATCGGTTGTAATTGGTAATTGGATGAATGCTTGGCCTGCAAAAACTATGATGCCAATTCGGTCCCCTTGCAGTTTATCGATTAGTCGATAAATGGCTTGTGTGCTTCGTTCCAAGCGGGTGGGGGATATGTCTTTTGCATTCATGGAGTTGGATACATCCAAGGCCACTATTACATCAACGCCTTTTCTTTTGATCTCTTCCAATCCCGAACCTAATTGCGGCCTCAGCACAGCTGTTATCATGCATGTCAATGCGAAAAGCATTAGTCCGAATTTCCAGCGCCTTTTATTTACTGAAGTATTTTCAGTCAATCTATTGAAGGTGGATTGATCGGCGAACTTGGCGACGAGTTTTTTAACGCGGAATGACATGTATATGGCAACAACCACCAGTACCGGAATCAAAAGGTACAGGTAAATCAATTCCATATTTGCTATTCTGAACATATCAGGAAGGTATTCTTCGGAAAATGGTTAATCTTAGCATAAGCTCCAACACTAATAAAATTACTGACGCAAGGGCAAACGGCATAAACTCCTCGGTGTAGCGTCTGAATTCGGTTACTTCAACTTTGGTTTTTTCCAATTTATCAATTTCCTTGTAAATGGCGTCTAGCTTTTTATTGTCGGTTGCTCTGAAATATCTGCCATCCGTTGTGGCTGAAATTTTCTTTAGTACCGGTTCATCAATCCTGTCTTCTACGTTTTGATATTGAATACCGAACGGTGTTTGAAAGGGGAATGGAGCGGTACCGTTCCTACCTACACCAATCGTGTATACACGGATACCGAATGCTTGGGCTATTTCTCCGGCCGTTTCCGGTGAAACAGAGCCTACATTATTCTCTCCGTCTGTAAGTAGGATGATGACTTTGCTTTTAGTTGGACTGTCTTTTATTC
>JBKDSL010000221.1:0-7451 GCA_046340555.1 Bacteroidota bacterium | reverse complement strand
ATCAAGAATGTCTTGTTGGTACACGACTTCACAGAATCGGGAAATGAAAACATTGCTGTTTTAAAGTTGCTCGTTAAAGCATTTGATGCTAATGTCCACCTATTACAAATACTAGACGCATCAACTGATGAGAGCGCCATTCAAGCAGGAATGGATCGCTTTGCCGCAGCAAATGGATTCAGTCAGTTCGAAAAGCATATCATATCTGATCGGAATGTGGAAGAAGGCGTAACCCATTTCAATCAAGTGCATAATATGGATTTGGTTTGCATAGGAACACACGGATTTACCGGCATCAATCGATTTTTGCACCCAAGCGCCCCCGAAAAAATGGTGAACCACCTATTCAAACCCATTCTTACCTTTCATTTGCAACAAGCATGAACCTATTGGAAATAATTCAACAGCCTTGGCCGTGGTATGTATCAGGTTTCCTGATTGCGGCAACCATGTTCGCCTTGCTTTACTTCGGACAGTCGTTCGGATTTTCATCGAACCTTCGCACTATTTGTGCGGCAGCCGGTGGAGGTAAAAAAGTCAAATTCTTCGATTTCAACTGGAAAACACAAACATGGAACCTGATGTTTTTAATCGGGGCCACCATAGGAGGATACATTGCAGCACAATTCCTGTCAGACGGAGAACCGGTATTGATTTCAGAATCCACCATCCGAGACCTATCGGCCATGGGATTTGCCGCACCCACAGGAGCACAGCCCGAAGAGCTGTTCAATTGGGAATATGTTTTCACATTGAAGGGGTTTCTAATCCTTGCCATCGGCGGCCTCATGGTGGGATTCGGTTCCCGTTGGGCGGGAGGATGTACCTCAGGTCATGCCATTAGTGGCCTATCCGATCTTCAAGTTCCATCATTAATCGCAGTGGTTGGTTTTTTTGCAGGCGGATTAATAATGACCCACTTCATCATGCCATTTATCTTTTAATAAACCAAAATGAAACATCTAAAATTCATCATTGCAGGTATCGTGTTCGGAATCGTAATGGCAAAGTCCGAAGCATTCTCTTGGTTCCGAATACAGGAAATGTTCCGATTCCAATCCTTCCACATGTACGGGATCATTGGAACAGCCGTAACACTTGGGGTATTGGGAGTGTATTTGATAAAAAAGTACCATATACGCGACTTCAAAGGAAATCCAATTAACTTTTTCCCTAAGGAGAAAGCTATTTTCAGATATATCGGCGGGGGCACGATTTTCGGCTTAGGTTGGGCACTTTCCGGTGCATGTCCAGGCCCAATGGTGGTAAATATCGGGTATGGTTACCTCAGCATGATTGTAGTTTTTCTGTTTGCAATCATAGGCACCTATATTTACGGAATGGTTAAAGACAAATTGCCACACTAACTAAATATTGATTGATAGCATGCAACAAAAACCAGAGCTTGACGACCAAATAAAATCTCTTGGCAAAACCGTTGGTTTGATGATAAAGGTCATCAGTGGATTGGTGTTGCTGGTGATGATGCTATTCAGCTACATCGCATATACCGGCAAGGGAACATGGGTTTTTGAAAAGGGGCCTGAGGTCTCTGCAACAAACATAGCACCTGAAAAGCAGGAAGCTATTAAAGACACTTTTTGGCATGCGCCGGACATCTCATCACTGGAAGGAAATCCAGCAAAAGAACAAATACTGCTTGGCAAGGACCTCATTGCAAACACTTCCAAATATTTCGGACCGAAAGGCATTATAAAGGCTAATGCCATCAACGGCATGAATTGTCAGAATTGCCACTTGGATGCTGGCACTCGTGTATTCGGCAACAACTACGGATCCGTGTTCGCCACTTATCCGAGATACCGTCCCCGCTCCGGAACCATTGAAAACATCTACAAGCGTGTGACGGATTGCTTTGAGCGGAGCTTGAATGGGACAGCTCCCGATTCGGGTTCGAAAGAAATGGAGGCCATCGTGGCATACATAAACTGGCTGGGTAAGGATGTCAAAAAGGGAGAGAAAGCCGCTGGTTCAGGTTTGAAAGAGCTTGCATTTCTTGATCGTGCCGCTGACCCTGTAAAAGGCAAATCCGGTTATGAGAAACATTGCGTCTCTTGCCATACAACCACAGGACAAGGTATGTGGAATGCCGACTCATCAGGGTTCACCTTCCCTCCTTTATGGGGTTCAAATAGCTTCAACGTAGGAGCCGGATTATATAGGTTATCCAATATGGCTAAGTATATCAAGTACAACATGCCCCAAGGCGTTGCACACGACAGCCCAAAATTGACCGATGAGGAAGCTTGGGATATAGCCGCCTATGTGAATTCACAAACAAGGCCCACCAAAGACATACGCAAAGACTGGCCTAAAATAAAAGAGAAACCGGTCGATCATCCCTACGGTCCTTTCCACGACGGAGTTTCGGAGGACCAACACAAGTTCGGTCCGTTCAAACCCATTGTAAAGAAGCGGAAAGAGCTGGAGCCGATCAAGAAGTAGCAATTGGTAATCGGCAGGTGGCAAATAAGATAATCACCGGTTACCAAAGAACATTGAATATTTAAACTGAAACCCATACCGCGAAAGTTTAACTTCAGTTTCACAATTACATCATCATGGAAAAAAACGAAAGAAAAAATCATTGGAATCATATTTATGAAACCAAGGAGTTAAAAGATGTAAGTTGGTTCCAACCAAAACCAGAAACTTCCTTATATTTCATACATGAGTTTCATATTCCTAAATCGGCAAAAATAATTGATGTGGGAGGAGGTGACAGCCTTCTAGTTGACCATTTGCTGGATTTGGGATATGAAGATTTAACTGTTCTGGACATATCTGAAAAAGCAATAGAAAAAGCCAAACAACGATTAGGAAATCGCGCAGAAAAAGTAAAGTGGATTGTCTCAGACATTGTCGAATTCAATCCAACAGAAAAATATGACTTTTGGCACGACCGTGCAGCTTTTCATTTCCTGACTACAGAAGCAGATGTCACAAAATACCTTGAAATCGCAAAAAATGCCATCCAACCAAACGCCATCATAGTTGTTGGGACATTTTCTGAGAGCGGACCGAAGAAGTGCAGCGGGTTGGAAATCAAACAATATTCTGAAAAATCGCTTAGCGACAAGTTGGCCTCATTGTTCAAAAAAATAAAATGCATAACAGTCAACCACGTTACGCCCTTTCAAACAATACAAAACTTTGTGTTTTGCAGTTTCCTAAATTCCGGAGCATCTTTTTAACATCACCCCAATAATCAGCCAACCGAAATCACCTTTTGCATTGCGGCGCATCCTGATCATAGTTGTTTTATCCATGACCTGCTCCTGGGTTTCTGCACAGGAGCAATCAGCCACACAAATATTGTTGGAGAACGACTCCAACTCTCTACGCTCTCATATTGTCAATGCCCAATGGCAGGTTCATAATCGAAGCTTTTTCATGTCAACCATTAACGAAGGTGCATTGAAGGATGATTATACTCTAGCAACGGGAGCTGGAATGGGAATGCTAACAGAACAATACAAAGGATTTCAACTGGGCATGAGTGGCTTTTTCATATTTGAGCTAATGTCTTCAGATATCAGCCGACCCGATCCGTTGACCAACCTGAACAACCGCTATGAGTTGGGCATGTATGATGTCACTCAACCGGGAAACACGAAAAACCTATCACGTCTGGAAGAGCTGTATCTTAAATATTCCACAAAGGCAGTATCAGCGACCATAGGCCGTATCAATATCAATACTCCATTCATGAACATACAGGATGGACGTATGCGACCCACACTTGAAGAAGGGGCATGGTTAACATATGCCAACTCATCGAAGTTTTATGTAGAGGGAGGTTGGATTCGAAAAGTTCTACCAAGAAGCACCAACAACTGGTACAGCACTGGGTCCTCCCTAGGAACTTATTCGGTAGGAGTAAATGAAAATGGCCAAAAATCGGGCTACGAAGGAAATGTCAGCAGCTACGGATTTGGTATGTTACATGTGAAATACCAACCAAGCAAGCAATTCACCATACATGTTTGGGATGGACTTTTTGAAAACGTGATGAACACCGCCATAGTGGAATTAAAAACAGAACAAAAATTGATTTCACAAAATCACACTTTCTACCAAGGAGTCATGTTGGTGCATCAGGATGCAATACGTAACGGAGGGAACCGCGATCCGAACCTCACCTACATGACAAAAGGAGGTAGTTCGAATACTTTCAGTGCTCAAATAGGCTTCAAAAGCAAAAAGCTAGACGCATCGATGAATTACACGAGAATCACTACCGATGGTCGTTATTTAATGCCTCGCGAATGGGGAAGGGAATTGTTTTATACGTTCATGCCACGCGAACGAAACGAAGGGGCCGGAGATGTTCATGCCTTCATGGCAAAAGCCATCACCACCTCAAAAAACGGACGATTCAAACATGGCGTGGGTTATGGCTACTATGAAATGCCCGATGTGAAAAATTACCGCCTCAACAAATACGGAATGCCATCATACCATCAATGGAACATAGAATCAACTTATAAATTCGACAAATTCCTGAAAGGATTTGAAATCCGTACCTTGTTGGCTTGGAAAATCAATGCAGGCGAAACATATGATAACCTAAGATACTATTACAACAAAACGGACATGTTGAATATGAGCGTCATTCTTGATTTCAGACTTTAAACCCATAACCATGAGCCAAGAACACCAAGACCCTAAGGCGAACCGCCGCGACTTTTTGAAAAAATCTGTTTTAGCTAGCGCAACAGCGGCATTATTACCCATCACAAAATTTACTGATGCAAATGCATCTGTCTCGGAAGCGGAAGCCACAACCAAATCGAGCAACTCCAATAATGTCACCATCCTGGTAACAGCCGACATTCATGCCCAGCTGCATACGCATGATGAGTTTTACTGGGAAAATGAAAAACCAGTGTATAAGAAACGTGGTGGATTGGCGCATCTTAAAACCATGATCGACCATTACCGCAAACAGGATCCACAAAACACCATCCTGTACGACGGTGGAGATTTCTTCCATGGACATGCGGTGGCTTCGATGACCGAAGGCGAAGCCCTCATCCCCATCTTCAACAAGATGGGTTACGACCTCATTCTTCCAGGAAACTGGGAGGTGGTGTACAAAAAGAAAAAAATGCTATATGACATGGGACATTCCAACGCAGCCAAGATCTGCGCGAACATGTTCCATCAATCGGAAAACATGCCTGGTTGTGAGTTGGTGTACCCTCCCTATTGGATCAAATACATTAATGGTGTGAAGATCGGATTCATCGGTTACACCGACCACCTCATCCCGAAAAGACAGTCACCAGCCTACAGCGAAGGTTTAACATTCGAGCATGCGGATAAGAGCGTTAAAAAATATGTGGAGATGTTGCGTGAAAACGAAGGTTGTGCCGCTGTAATTCTTGCCACTCACATGGGTCTAGCGCAGCAAGTCGGATTGGCCAACAACCCCGTTTGCGAAGGTGTTGACCTCATCATTGGAGCCGACACGCATGAACGCGTGCGCGAACCCATCCAAGCCAAGTACTGTAAAGTTGTAGAATGTGGCGCCTTCGGCTCCTTCATGGGTAAAATCGACCTGCAATTTGAAAAAGGAAAGCTCATCCACATAGGATACCAGTTGCTCGATGTTGATCCCGTTCAATATCCCGCGGATGCGGAAATGCAAAAAATGATCAACCAAGCGGCAGAGCCGTTCCGTGAATTGAAAAAAGTCATCGGCATCAGTACCACACCACTGGTGCGGTATTTTGTAATGGAATCGCCCATGGACAACCTCATAACCGATGCAATTATGTGGAAGTTCAAACCCGATGTGGCATTGTCGAACGGCTTCCGTTTCTGTCAGCCACTGAATGTGGATCCTAAAACCGGACAAGCCGAAATCACCAAGGAGTTTTTATGGAACATGTTGCCCGTTAATAGTGAAGTGAAGACCGGTTGGGTGACTGGTGCTCAGATTTGGGATTGGCTGGAGAAGGAACTTCAAAATGCATTCGCCAAGGATCCATCCAAACGCTTTGGCGGATGGTTTGTACGTTACAATGGCATGGAAGTGAATTTCACCATCGGCAACGAATTCGGTAGTCGAGTCAATAGCGTGAAAATAGGTGGACAAGACCTCGATATGAAACGTGATTACAGCATTATCGCGTGTGAACGAGAAGGTGACCCAGATGACGTGATTTGCCGGATGGAAAAAGTTCGACAGCCCCAAAAACTGGGCTTGTTCATGCATGATGTGATTGAACAATACCTGAAGGAAAACTCCCCTGTTGCTCCGAAAATTGAAGGACGGGCCACGGCAACTGACCAACCTGCAACCTTGCTTACCCAGCTTCAAGGAATTTCTTACCAATTCAGATAGCGTTAAGTTCTTGTATATCTAGCATTTATAACCTTTCTGGGATGTCTGATTTATGGAAGCGGAATGTGATGAATGTCACTATTCGGTTACATGCGACTCTGCTAACTTTGCGCTACTTTAGTTGTAATACACATACAGACACAAACAAATCAACCTATACTTATGAAAGTAGAACAGATATACACCGGATGCTTGGCTCAAGGTGCTTACTACATCACCTCTGAAGGCGAGGCAGCCATCATTGATCCTTTACGCGAGGTACAACCTTATCTCGACCGCGCTACAAAGGATGGTGTGAAAATCAAATATGTTTTTGAAACACATTTCCATGCCGATTTCGTTTCGGGGCATTTGGACTTGAGTAAGAAGTCGGGAGCTCCAATTGTATATGGTCCAAACGCCAATCCTGAATTCGATGCAATTATCGCTACCGATGGACAAGAATTTAAAATCGGTAAGGTTACCATTAAAGTATTGCACACTCCTGGTCATACCATGGAGAGCACCACATACCTGCTGCGTGATGAGAACGGTAAAGACACCGCCATATTCAGTGGCGACACTTTGTTCTTGGGAGATGTAGGAAGACCCGATCTTGCTCAGAAAGCTGCACACATGACGCAGGAAGAGTTGGCTGGCTTGCTTTACGACAGCTTGATGAACAAAATCATGCCGCTTTCGGATGAAATCACGGTATATCCTGCTCATGGCGCAGGTAGTGCTTGCGGGAAGAACATGATGAAGGAAACCGTCGACACCCTCGGCAATCAGAAGAAAATGAACTATGCTTTGAACCAGCCGAATAAAGAGGCCTTCATCAAAGCGGTTACAGATGGATTGCTTCCTCCTCCAGCTTACTTCCCCTTGAATGTAGCCATGAATAAAAAGGGTTATGATAGCATAGACGATGTGATGAAGAAAGGTTTGACCGCCATGAGTCCAGAGAAATTCGAACAGGCGGCCGAGCTTTCAGGTGCATTGATATTGGATACCAGAACTGCTGACGAATTTTCAAGAGGCTTTGTACCACAAAGTATCAATATTGGCATTAAAGGCGATTTCGCGCCTTGGGTTGGAG
>JBKDSL010000220.1:0-924 GCA_046340555.1 Bacteroidota bacterium | reverse complement strand
TCAATTTCACCATTCCCAATGCTTTGATCAACACTTGGGCCGCTACCGGAATGTATGTGATGATCATGGGTCATTCACAAGATGGAAACAATATCTATATCGATGATTTCTCTGTACAGGAATATCCATCAGCAGCACCTTCCATAGTAGCCGCTCAAACCGGGTTGACAACTCAGAATACCGCTACCACACAGCCCAACCAGTTGAATCAGCAGATCGTGGGTTGCAAAATCCAAACCACTGGTAGTAATGCCACCACTGGAACAAAGCTCACCATCAACAACTGGACCTTCAACACCAACGGTTCCAATAATCCGCCTACCGATATATCCACCGCTAAACTTTGGTGGACTGGTGGAACCAATGCCTTTGACCCTAGCTTGGCGATTCAAATTGGTACAGTAGCCAACCCCTGGGCCACCAATTACACCTTTTTAACGACCGCATGGGGCGGTGGAGCTGATTCCTCCCGATGGTTGCAATACGGCGACAACTATTTTTGGATTACTTACGACATCGCTCCAACCGGAGTCTCTGGAAACTTCGTGGATGCGGAATGGGTGTCTGGTCAATACAATGGTGCATCTTTGCTCAGCATCACCCCCCAATCGCTTGCTGGTGCTCGTCTGATCGATTTGACTTACTGCATCCCTGCTTATTCTGTGGGGACTGCTTGGGCAGGATACACCAATAACGATTATGTGCAATGCGTGCAGTTGGACGATTTCAACGTAACAGGTGGTATCAAGAATGGTCCACTCGGTAATACTACTCTTTCTGAATCAGGTCCACTTTGTGCTACTCCTGGTAACCCTTGTGGTTTTCAGTCGCACCCGCCCGATTACGAATTTTTCCTGCCTGCGGTAAACAAGACGGCCATTTTGACTGCTGCAAACACCTACCAAATTAAAGTGGCATGTGGAA
>JBKDSL010000219.1:0-1400 GCA_046340555.1 Bacteroidota bacterium | reverse complement strand
TTGAATGCTGGCTCATATCCGTTTCCATCCTTTTGCCGCTTGATACTACCCCCGCAATGGTCGAAATGAAGATGTGACAAAAAAACGTCCGTGATGTCATCCATTCCAAAACCGGCAAGCTTCAGTGACTTTTCCAAGCTATCATCCCCATGTAAATAATAATGACCGAAAAACTTTGCATCCTGCTTGTCGCCAATTCCATTGTCGATGAGCACCAACCGGTTACCATATTCTACCAATAGGCACCTCATAGCCATATCAATCATGTTATTAGAATCGGCGGGGTTTGTTTTGTTCCAAATGGATTTAGGAACGACTCCAAACATGGCTCCACCATCAAGCTTGAAATACCCAGCATTTATCGAATGCAGTTTCATGATACCTTCGGATTTAATATCGTTTTCACGTGTATTACACATGCAATATTAACCATAACCTGTTGATTATTGCAGTTTGGAGTTAGTCCATCCCACAAATTGTTGGTTAGATTTACACCTGGCAAAACAATCAAATTTCTCAAAAATGCACATCCATTTCATAGCCATTGGCGGCGCTGCCATGCATAACTTGGCTCTTGCCTTGCACGAGAATGGTAACCTTGTTACAGGTTCGGATGATGAAATCAAAGAGCCATCATATTCACGCTTAAAGGCAGCAGGTCTATTGCCTGAAACTATAGGATGGCATCCATCCAAATTGGAATCTAGACCCGACATTGCCATTTTGGGAATGCATGCCCGTGCCGATAATCCTGAATTGTCGAAGGCAATGGAATTGGGTATTAAAGTAATGTCTTTCCCTGAGTATTTATATGAACATTCCAAAAATAAGTTGCGGGTAGTAATAGGGGGATCCCATGGGAAAACAACCATCACTTCGATGGTCATGCATGTGCTACGTGAAGCGGGAAAGGAATTCGACTACATGGTAGGATCCACCATTCAGGGTTTCAATACCATGGTTAAATTATCTGACTCTGCACCTGTTATCGTATTGGAAGGGGATGAATACCTGTCATCGCCCATCGACCGCCGTCCTAAATTCCATTTGTACAAAGCCGATATCGGACTTATCTCAGGTATCGCTTGGGATCACATCAATGTATTTCCAACATTTGAAAATTATGTAGACCAATTCCGGATTTTCGCAAAAGAGATTCCCAAAAACGGTACGCTGATTTGTTATAGTGGCGATGAGCATCTATCGGAAATAGCCAAGGAAAACGTATCAGACAAGTCAGTTCTTTCATATGGAGTACCTGAATTCAACATAGAAGAGGGATTAACTGCAATCGAATTTGAAGGAATATCTTATTCCGTTTCGGTTTTTGGCAGACATAACCTAGCTAATTTAGAGGGAGCACGTTCGGTTTGTGAATTGCTAGGAGTGCAGGCCAGTGA
>JBKDSL010000218.1:0-18628 GCA_046340555.1 Bacteroidota bacterium | reverse complement strand
ACGGATTACCGCAATTACCTGCTCATTGGTTGAATTGAAATTGATACGGTCCTGGAGTTCCATGGTGCTGAAAACAGCAGCCAGCTTCGCATTTGGATCCACTTTGGAAAATGCCTCGCCGAAAAGGGTTACGAAATCCTTTTGGCTGTTTTTCTGCATCGTTTGAGCCTCTGCCAAAGCCTTGTTAAAGGTGGCATCGGTGCTATTGTTGGAAAGAGAACGGATCAGATCTACTACGGAAACCTCGAGTGTTACGTTCATACCACCTTTCAAGTCCAAGCCGAGGTTCAATTCACGCTCTTTGGATTCGCGGAAAGTGTATTCTTTCACAAAAAGGTTGTACACCGGCTCATTGGCGATGGAGTCCAAATAGTTTTGATAGGACTCGGCATTGCCCCCGGAGGCCTCTTGTGCATTTTTTTCAGCGTTCTGGGTTACCAGTGTAAAAGAGAGCTGGTAAACGCAGGCAAGAACGAACAGGATTCCCAGAAACGTGATGGCGCCTTTGCTTTGCATAATGAAATTGGTTGTTAAAGTGTTGATTTTAAGAGGCGCAAATATACAACATCGACACCATTTTCACAATAAGCTGAGGGTTATGTAAGATGCTGCTAAACAGACTTATACCCCTTTGATTCCGAATCAAATAATACCGCTTCATCCAGTTGCGTCAAGTTATTGAAGTGAAGGAGTGGGAGCATGCAGACTTTACAATTCGAAAGAAATGCAGGGCTTAGCAAATCTTTTTCGACACCAATGTTGTTCTAAGACAGATGGAAAAACTACCGGTACTTGAGGTCCGTGGACTACGAAAAACATTTCAGGATTTTGAAGCGGTCAAAGGTGTGGATTTCACCGTTTATCAGGGAGACATTTTCGGTTTCCTAGGTCCCAACGGTGCAGGAAAAAGTACAACCCTTCGCATGGTCACCTCACTGATCAATCCATCTTCTGGTGACATCCGCTTATTCGGCCTGCCGCTTTCAACAAACCGCGAACATATTCTTTCCAGAATGGGAATCCTGGTTGAGAAACCCGACTTGTACGGATTTCTCTCTGGATATGAAAACCTCAGCATGCTCTCATCCTTGAACGGAAAACGTGCATCCCGCCAACGCATTGAAGAGGTTATAAATATGGTTGGACTACAAGGACGTGAGCAAGACAAGGTTCGAAAATATTCACAAGGTATGCGCCAGCGCCTTGGTATTGCGCAAGCACTCATACATGACCCCGAAATCATCATCCTCGACGAGCCATCCAATGGCCTGGATCCACAAGGAATTGTCGACATACGCGAATTGATTATCCGACTCGGTCGTGATTACAAAAAGACCATCATACTCTCATCGCACCTCTTGAACGAAGTAGAGATGATGGCCAATCGTATGGTTATCATCAACAAAGGACAAGTAACGGTGGAAGGCGAAGTGCAGGAACTGCTTGGAGGCTCCACCATTAAGTTAACCTTGTCATGCAGTCATCCGGAACAAGCCCATAAAATAGCCTCTGAAATTACATCTGAGGTTCGAATAATTGATCGTCAATTGGTTTTGGAGATTCCTCGGGAATCAGTCGGGAAGCTCGTTTCAAATTTGGTTGCTAATCAAATTGAAGTATATGCAGTGGTTCCCGTTCGGAAACTTGAGGATTATTTTATCAGTTTGACTTAAATCACCATGAACCTGCTCCGTTTCGAACTGTATAAAATTTTCTGCAAGCCACGTACCTACATCGGCTTTGCAGCCATTGCGGTGTTGGTGCCGTTGATTCAGATCGCGCTTTATATTGATGGGCAAACCTTCATCGAGTTCAGCCTTCAAAATCTGAAGGAGGCTTTCAATTTCCAAGGAGATTTGCTCAACGGTTATTTGGCCAGCTATATCATCTTGGCAACATTATATGTACACATCCCGTTTCTCATTGCGCTGGTATCGGGTGACTTATTGGCCGGAGAGGCTGCGTCAGGCACATTACGTCTTTTAGTTACACGGCCTTTGAGCAGAACCAAGCTGGTGTTAATCAAGTTTGCAGCAGCCATGATTTATACCGCAGCGTTGATCCTATTCATGGCACTCGCTAGTCTCATACTGGGAGTCATCATCATGGGCACAGGTGACCTCATCGTGATTCGTAATACCATTTATGTGTTCTCTGAAAGCGATGTGTTGTGGCGATTGCTTTCCGCATTCGCCTTCGGCCTGGTGGCCATGTGGTGTGTGGCGGCACTGTCGTTCATGTTTTCTGCTTTTGCTAGTAACTCCATCGGACCCATCATCCTTACCATGACGGTCATCATCTCATTTATTGTAATCTCCGCCATCGACCTCAGTGTTTTCAGAGCCATTAAACCGTTTCTCTTCACCACATACATGGGTTCATGGAAACTCTTTTTTGAAGAGCCGCTGGCGTTATTTGATATCTGGCTTTCTACGAGTGTGTTGGCTTTGCACATCGTATTGTTTTTGATGGTCACCACCTATCATTTTAATCGAAAAGATATTCTCTCATGAGCGCTCGAAGAGTTTATGTATTGCTATTGTTTTGTTTGTTGCCCTTTACGGGGATTTCTCAGTCGCGCGATGTGAATGCTTTGATGACCGAGGTTCGTGATCGCTTCAATCTGGTGAAGGATTATGAAGCCGCCGCCAAAATCAAAATCGATGTCGATTTCTTGAAGATTCCCGTCAAGCAAGGCACCATATGGTTTCTGCATCCCGACAAGGTTCGTGTGAAAGCTCCTGGATTTTCTCTGCTGCCAAAGCGTGGCATGAACTTTTCACCCTCTCAATTGATGGATGCCGGGCACACGGCGATTTTTGTACGTGATGAAGTATTGGCAGGTAACAACGTTGCCGTTGTGAAAATCGTCCCTGGAAATGCAAACTCTGAAATTTTGATAGCCTCCTTATGGATCGATATCAAGCGTAAGGTGGTTCGCAAAGTGGAGGCCACCACGCGGAATGAAGGAACCTTTGTGATGGATTTCTTTTTCAAAACATTTGCCGAGGCGTACGATATGCCTACACAGGCGAAGATTACCTTTGATATCCGAAAAAACGAGTTGCCACTTGGACTCACTGGTGATTTTGAGCGAATGCCCGAGGAAAAGAGCAAAAAAAATTCGGGAAAGGGAACCGTTACCATTGATTACTTGAGTTATGTGATCAACCAAGGCAGGGCGGCGAGTGTCTTCAAAAAGGGCAACTGATGTAATTGACTGACAGATTTGGTCGTTCCGTTTTTTTTTCGGAACATTGTCGGCCTTTAACAACGACTCTATCACTTATGACTAAATCCAACGTTGAATCGTGGGGATCCCGTGTGGGCCTAGTGCTCGCTATGGCCGGTAATGCGGTCGGATTGGGAAACTTTCTTCGATTCCCTGTTCAGGCCATTCAAAACGGAGGTGGCGCATTCATCATCCCTTATCTGGTTTGTTTTCTAATAATGGGTATTCCACTCTTATATGTGGAGTGGTCTATGGGACGATTCGGAGGTAAGTATGGCCACCACAGCACACCGTTCATCGTAAACTCCATGGATCCCAAACGGGTGTTTTGGAAATACATCGGAGTGTTTGGCATCTTCACCAATTTGGCAGTTGCGGCATATTACTGTTATTTGGAGTCTTGGACGCTCTCATACATATGGCATTCTGTTTCCGGATCATTCTCTGGACAAACAGCCGAACAAGTAGCAGGCTTCTTCAATAATTATGTGAGCTTGGGTGATGGAGGCTATGAAACGGTTTTCTTCTGGCTCTTCTGTTTAGTCTTGAACACCTGGATCCTTTCCAAAGGACTCAGTGGGGGAGTAGAAAAAGTGGCCAAGATCGGAATGCCGCTCTTGATTCTGTTTGGGATCTTGCTTGCAATCAAAGGCATTACCTTGACAGCTGGTGAGGAAGGAGCCATCAATGACGGTACTGTTGGACTTAATTACCTCTGGACACCCGACTACAGTTCCATTTGGTCAGCCAAGGTTTGGTTGGCAGCTGCCGGACAAATCTTCTTCACCCTATCCGTAGGAATGGGTTCGATACAATGTTATGCATCATATGTGAAGAAGAAGGATGATATCGCTCTGAATGCCATGAGTGCCGGTTGGATGAACGAATTTGTTGAGGTCGTATTGGGAAGTTCCATCTTGATACCGATCGCCATCGGTTACTTGGGAATCGATAAAGTGGTGGAGTTGACACAATCGGGCGGACTTGGACTAGGATTTAAAACGTTGCCTTATCTCTTCCAGCAGTGGGGTGATGTATTAGCCGCATTGGCAGGCGTTGCGTGGTTCGGATTGTTGTTCTTCGCAGGAATCACTTCTTCCTTGGCCATGGGTACTCCATGCATGGGCTTCCTCATGGATGAATTCAATTGGAAGCGTGAACGTGCCGCGTGGGCTTTCGGTGGTGCTATCCTGATTTTGGGTCTTCCTACCGTTTTGTTCTTTGAACAAGGTGTGTTTGACGAATATGATTATTGGGCAGGAACGGTTTCATTGGTGGTGTTCGCCTTGGCGGAAATCATATTGTTTGCATGGGTATTCGGCATGGATAAGGGATGGAAGGAAATCAATCGGGGAGCCGATATCAAAGTCAACCCCATCTTCAAATTCGTTATCCAGTTTGTTACACCTTTCATCTTGGGATGGGTATTTATTGCCAGCCTTCCCGACATCTGGAAAAAAATCACCAATGCCGATTTGAAAGCCAAATTGCTTGAAACCACAGATCCTGCACAGATACAAGCCATCAACGATCAAATGGCTTATCTGAATGGCAGCCGTGTCTTGTTGGTGGCATTGTTTATCTCCATAAGTTATCTTGTATATGTCGCATATCGCAAACGCGTTAAAGAAGGAAGGGGTATCGTATGAGTAATGAAGCATTGATCTTGATGATTGCCGCCGAAGGCATCATCACCGTTGTAACGGTTTATTTCTTTTACAAAGTGCTAACCGTCCCTCCGAAGCCCGAACCTGATTCCTATTCGGAGAACGACGACGACTGATTGTTGACTCTAATCATTTATTTGTCATGCTTTTCATCTCATGCTTTTCAAAAAAATCCGTCGGCTCGTCCGATCCTATTTCGCATTAACAACCCGTGAACGTCGCGGAGCGGTGCTCCTGATGATAATTTTACTGCTGTTTATCGGTTGGATCTTGGCCATCCGTTTTTATCACCATTCACATCAACCCGAATTTGAACCGCTTATAATCGAGCAACTGGAACTGCTCGAGCTGAAGGCGGATTCTGCTAATCAGATTTCAAACACAAAGTCACAAGTCGCCTCCTCACCATCAGTACTTTTTCCATTCGACCCCAATACCAATAGCAAAGACCAATGGAAAGCGCTTGGCTTGAGTGAAAAACAATCGGCTGCGATTCTTAGGTTTGTTGAAAAGGGTGGAAGGTTTCGCAAACCAGAAGACTTGAGGCGCATGTACGTGATTGGACAAGATGATTACAACAAGTTGGCCCCTTACATTGTTATCAGCAATGAGGAGCCCAATATTGCTGCCGCCAAGCCGAAATCCAATCCCCTAATTTTGGAATTAAATGGTGCCGACACAATTGCACTTTGCAAACTGAAAGGCATTGGGCCAGGCAGGGCTCGTATGATTGTGCGATATCGGAAGTCATTGGGCGGCTTTGTGAAAATCTCACAACTCCTCGAGGTCTATTCCATCGACTCAACCCTGTTTGCCGAAGTTAAGCCGCATTTGATTTTAGATCCGAATTTGATACGTCCCCTGAATATCAATTCCGACTCTATTTATCATCCATATTTGAACCAAAAGATTGCCAAGGTTGTTGTCAACTATCGTAAACAACACGGTCCGTTCCAATCCATCGAAGATTTGAAACAGGTAAGGGCAATGGATGATAACACCATCCAAAGACTTGCACCTTACCTGCGGTTTGAATAATTTCGGGATTCCGAATAGGAATCGATTTTGTTTGTCGAAACCCTTGTAAAACAGTATTTCCATGGAATTTAGAACCAGCGAGAACCAACAACTCATAGCACAAACTGTTCGCGACTTTGCGGCACGCAGCATTCGTCCGCACTTTATGGAATGGGACGAAACACAAGAATTTCCCGTGCCTGTTTTTAAGCAACTTGGGGAATTGGGTCTCATGGGGGTCCTGGTTCCTGAAAATTACGGTGGTGCCGGCTTGGGTTATTTCGAATACTACACAGCTATTACTGAAATCGCTAAGGTTTGTGGTTCCATCGGTTTGTCGGTGGCGGCTCACAACTCTTTATGCACAGGTCACATAATGCAGTTTGGGAATGAAGAACAGAAACAAAAATACCTTCCAAAACTCGCCACTGCGGAATTCATTGGTGCATGGGGACTAACCGAGGCAAATACCGGAAGCGACGCTATGCGTATGCAATGCGTTGCCAAACAAGATGGTGATCATTGGGTGATTAACGGCACTAAAAACTGGATCACTCACGGTAAGAGCGGAGATGTTGCTGTAGTATTGGCTCGCACGGGCGATCTACTCGATAGCAAGGGTATTACAGCTTTCATTGTTGAGCGAGGAACTCCCGGTTTCAAGGCTGGCAAAAAGGAAAACAAGCTTGGTATGCGTGCATCAGAAACGGCTGAACTCATCTTCGAGGATTGCCGCATTCACAAGAGTCAAATGTTAGGCCAGGTAGGTGATGGGTTTGTGCAAGCCATGAAAATCCTTGATGGTGGTCGCATCTCCATAGCAGCACTTTCCGTAGGTATCGCCAAGGGTGCTTTCGAGGCAGCACTTAAATATTCTCAGGAACGTCAACAGTTTGGCAAACCCATCTTTGAGTTTCAAGCCATAAGTTTCAAATTGGCAGACATGGCATCGCAGATTGAAGCGGCTGAATTGCTCACTTTACAAGCAGCGGATATGAAAAACCGTGGTCAGAAGATGACCAAGCAGTCAGCATTCGCCAAATATTATGCATCCGAAGTGGCCGTAAGAGTATCCACCGAAGCTGTCCAGATTTTCGGCGGATATGGATATACGAAGGATTTCCCGGTTGAGAAATTTTATCGCGACTCCAAATTGTGCACCATTGGAGAAGGAACTTCCGAGATTCAAAAACTTGTGATAGCTCGAGAACTACTCAAATAAATTCTACAAGGGTTTTTTCCGGGTATGACTATTGTCATTCTTCACCTCATGGCTAGCAGGTAAATTTGTTTTCGATTTTTACCTGGTTATGTCCTTGCAGTTTTACGCCTATGCCCGAAAGGGGCATGAATTCATTGATGAAGTCGCTAGGGAGTTGTCTGGTACCGACATTGATCGTGCGGGTCGCATAACCCGTTGTGTTTTCAGGGCTTTGAGAACCAAATTAACGGTAGCTGAGTCGTTCAAGTTGATCGCTCATTTGCCAATGGCAATGAAAGCTGTTTATGTGGATGGTTGGAAACACCCCGGTGAATTGGCAGTTGTTAATACCAATTCAGATTTTATTTCGGAGGTAATCAAAGAGGATGACCGTTCAGCTTGGCGAGATTTTTCTGCTGAGGAGGAAGTCAAGGAAGCCGTGTCTGCGGTTTTCAGAGTGCTAGCTACACATACGGTGGCTGGAGAATTTTTGAACATAGTCAAAGTCTTGCCTCACGAGCTGCGAACACAACTGATCGAAAGGGTTTCAGGGAAATCTGCGACCTCAGTGGACGAATGAAATATCCTTGATGTTCAATTGTAAGGTGGTGCGCCCACGGAAATTGTTTTCTTCCAAGTGGTAACAAACATGGAATGGTTTTTTGGAAGCTATTCTGTTGTAATGTTTGCCCATTTGGAAGGCGATTGCATCGAAAACAGCATTGCCTTGCTGGTGGTGTAAAAGAGAAAGCTTCAAATGGTTGTTGCCCACTATCCGTATCGAGCCTTTGTCAACCACGTTTTCTGAAACAAAAACCGGAGATAAGTTTCCTGGTCCGAATGGCGAGAACTGTTTTAGAATTGAAAAAAATCCAGGTGTAATGTCATCCAAGTGCACATGATTGTCAATCTCAATTTCCCTGGTCAGCATGCGATCTTCAATGGTTGTGCTAACTATTTCTTCAAAACGGGTTTTAAACAATTCTACGTTCTCAGGTTTCAAAGTTAGGCCTGCTGCATACATGTGTCCACCGAATTGTTCAAGCAAATCACTGCATTGCTCTATGGCATTGTAAACATCGAAATCTTTTACACTGCGTGCAGAACCGGAAACCATGCCGTTCGATTCTGTAAGTATGATGGTGGGTCTGTAAAACTCATCTGTTAGTTTGGATGCAACAATACCAATAACTCCTTTGTGCCAATCCGGATTGAAGAGTACTGTGGATTTGCGATTTACAAAATCTGCATCTCCATCAATGAGTGCCAAGGCATCTTTAGTGATGGATTCGTTCAAGCCTTTACGTTTGGTGTTGTTGATATCGATAGCTTGGCCATGTCGAGCCGCTTCCAAATCGCTTTCTGCAATCAATAATTCAACAGCTTGTCTTCCGCTTTCAATCCTACCTGCTGCGTTGATGCGTGGTGCAATGGAGAACACCACTTCGCTTACTGAAATCTCACCTTTGAATCCACTGAGGTTAAGTATGGCTTGTATTCCTGGTCGGGGCTTATGGTTGATGGATTGTAAACCATAATAAGCCAAAACGCGATTCTCTCCAGTTATAGGCACAATATCGGCAGCTATGCTGATGGCAACCAAGTCAAGATATTCTCCCAACTCCTCTTGGTCTTGGTCGTTGTGGATTGATAAAGCCTGTATAAGCTTGAATCCTACACCACACCCAGACAGCTCCTTGTAAGGATATTCGCAATCTGTTCTCTTCGGGTCAAGCACTGCCACCGCTTCGGGTAATTCATTGCCAGGCCTGTGGTGATCGCAAATGATGAAGTCTACACCCTTGGTTTTGGCATATGCTATTTTCTCAACGGACTTGATACCGCAATCGAGAGCAATAATCAGGGTAAATCCATTATCATGCGCCCAATCAATTCCTGTGGTCGATATGCCATAGCCTTCGGCGTATCGATCTGGTATGTAAAAATCAATCTGCCGATGGATCTTATGCAAATAAGTATAAACCAACGCAACAGCCGTAGTACCGTCCACGTCATAGTCGCCGTAAATCAGGATTTTCTCTCCTTTGGCCATGGCTGTGTTGATGCGTGCTACAGCGAGGTCCATATCCTTCATTAGAAAAGGATCGTGGAGCATATCCAGGGATGGTCTGAAAAAGATTTTGGCCTTTTCAAAAGTATCATGACCTCTTTGTATCAGCATCTGCGCCAACACCGGGTGGATATTCAATTCCTTGGAAAGAGATGTTACGGATTCTTGGTCTGCCTGCGGTTTACGTACCCATCGAAGATTCATGTGAAAAGCTTAAAAAGATTGGGTTTGAATCATACACGTTAAATCAAAAGGATGTTAAAAATTCCCTTTGTTTCAAAAATAATGAATTTTGTCAATTCTTTACAAATTGAAACGGCTATTTTTACCTAATTAATCGTTTGAATAACAACATACTAGTTGATGATAGAGGTGCGTAAAGCCACTGTGGCTGATTATAAGTTGCTTTCAGTACTTGGCCGCAGGGCCTTTCAGGAGGCTTTTGGGCAGTATAATGACCCAGGGGATATGCAGGCTTATTTGGACCTGTCTTTCGACCCCGAAAGGATAAAATGTCAGTTAGAGGACCCTAATGTGATTTACTTGGTTGCCAACTATCACAATGAGCCGGTAGGCTATGCAAAGCTGGTAACCAATGCAACTACCCAATATGCCGAATTGGCCAATCAAATGCAGTTGGAGCGTATTTATGCTTTGGGAGCTTACGTTGGGAAAAAAATAGGCAAGGCCTTGATGTTGCACACCATTGATTTGGCATGCCAATCGGGATTACATTACTTATGGTTGAGCGTTTGGCAGCAAAACGATCGTGCCATCAAATTTTATAAGGACTTCGGATTTGAAATCATCGGAGTCAAAAAGTTTTTCATTGGCAAAGAAGTCAATGACGATTATGTAATGGGTTTGAAAATCTGAATCGTTTTTCTGTCCCCAAACAGTAAATTGTATTAAAATTATTCACATGTCCAATAAAACATCCTATCCCAAAGACAAAATCAACATCCTACTTTTAGAGGGAGTTCATCCAACAGCCATAAAAATGTTCAAGGATGCTGGCTATAAGAATGTGGAGTCATTGAAGTCAGCACTTCCGGAGAAGGAGCTCATTTCGAAAATGAAGCAAGTCCATTTATTGGGACTACGGTCAAAGACCCAGCTTTCCGAAAACGTGTTGCTATCAGCGCCTAAGCTCATTGCGGCAGGAGCTTTTTGCATAGGAACCAACCAAATTGATATGGAAACAGCCATCGATCTCGGCGTAGCCATTTTCAATTCTCCTTATTCCAATACGCGCTCTGTTGCCGAAATGGTAATAGGTCATTGTATCACCCTCATGCGTCGCATCCCTGAAAAAAATACCATGATGCATGCCGGCAATTGGAATAAATCCGCCGAAGGTTGTCATGAGGTTCGCGGTAAAGTGTTGGGTATAGTTGGCTATGGTCATATCGGTTCGCAGGTTTCTGTGCTTGCCGAGAGCTTAGGCATGCAGGTGATCTTTCACGATGTAGAACCTAAACTAGCTTTGGGAAATGCTCGCAAGGCTGCCTCCATGGAGCAGCTTTTGAAGCAATCCGATATTGTAACTTTGCACGTCCCTGGCTCGGCATCAACTAAAAACCTCATCAATACATCAACCATCCGCAAAATGAAAAAGGGCGCAGTACTCATTAATTTGAGTAGGGGAGATGTGATGGATAGTGCCGCCGTTGCAAGTGCACTGAAGAGTGGACAAATAGCTTCATTGGCAGTAGATGTTTTCGAGAAGGAACCCAAGTCGAATAACGATCCTTTTCATTCAGTCTTTCAAGGTCTGCCCAACGCGGTACTTACTCCGCATATTGGTGGATCCACTGCTGAGGCACAGGAAAGTATCGGAATGGATGTAGCCTCCAAGCTCATCAGTTTTTTGGAAACTGGTTCCACAACTGGTTCGCTTTCCGTGCCTGCTTTGAGTTTACCTGTTCAGCACGATGCACACCGACTATTGCATATCCATAAAAATGTTCCAGGTGTTTTGTCTGATATCAACGGGTTATTGTCATCTATGAAAGTGAATATCCTTGGACAATACCTGAAGACCAACAACGATATTGGTTATGTGGTGGTCGATGTGGATCGCCGGACTTCTTCTAAAGTAGTGGAGGTCCTAGGAAAGGTGCGCAACACTATCAGGGTGCGCCAACTGTATTGATCACGATAGTTTGAAGTGGCTCGTGGCCATTTCGCAAATGGCTGTGCCGATGGCCAATGATGCTGTTGCAGCTGGAGAAGGTGCATTCAACACATGGAGTGCGTTGCCATGCTCCACGATTTTGAAATCATCGATCATGTCCCCTTCAGGATCCAATGCCATGGCGCGCACACCTGCACGTCCTGGTACAAGATCGTCCATTTCCAGTGATGGAATGAGATGACGAAGGCGGTTCAGGAAAAGTCGCTTGGAAAAGGCCCTGCGGTATTCATCCAATCCAAAGCGCCAATGCTTGTAAAACAATTTCCAGGTGCCTTTGTAGGTGAGTGCTTCTATTGTGTCGCGCAAATCAAAGTCTGTTTTACCATATCCTTCACGTTTGAATGTGAAAACAGCATTGGGTCCGCATTCCACACCACCTTGAATCATTCTGGTGAAATGTACGCCTAGGAATGGGAACTGTGGATTGGGAACAGGATAAATCAAATGACGAACTTTCGACATGCCCTTTGCAGATAAGTCGTAATAGTCACCTCGGAATCCTACGATTTGCATTCCAGGTTTTACGCCTTCCTTCTTGGCAATGCGATCAGACTGCAAACCTGTGCAACAAACAACATGCTTCGATGTAAATGTGCCTTTATTGGATTTGACATGCATCTGTCCGTCGGAATGACCGAAGTCGAGCACCTCATGTTCGGTGAGTACTTTGCTTCCAGGAAATTTCGCCTCAATTAATCTTACATAGGTTCGTGCCACTTCGGCGTAATCGATGATGCCCGTACATGGAACATGAATACCTTCGATTCCCACGCAATAAGGTTCGATTTCCCGGATTTCATCTGCATTGATTTTTCGAATGCCTTCAACTCCGTTTTGCAAACCGTTTCCGAAAACTTTGTTGAGGTGTGGGAGCTCCGACTCTTTGGTGGATACCACCACCTTGCCGCAAATGTCGTGTGGGATGTTGTGCTCTTTGGCGAATGTCACCAACTCGCGTCTGCCATCCACACAGTTCTTGGCTTTGTAGCTTCCGGGTTTGTAGTACAAGCCCGAATGAATCACACCTGAATTATGGCCGGTTTGATGGGCCGCCACTTCCTTTTCCTTCTCTAAAACCAATACACGCAAGTGAGGGAATCGGCAATTTATTTTGTAGGCGGATGCCAGTCCAACGATACCACCACCGGCAACGATGATGTCAAAGTGATTTTGGTGATTTGAGGGTTCCATGGGACTGCGAATTTACGCAATACACCCCATTGCCTCGGCCCGATTATTTTACGGTTATGGTGTCAGAAAAAGTCCGGTTTTTGAATGCCAGGCTGACCTTATAGGTGCCCGGCTTGAGGCCATCGCGACCTGAAAGTATGCGTAATTTGTTCAGTTTGTCTTCGATGGTGAGGGCTTTTGATACGACTACGTTTCCATCCTGATCCTTCACAATCACCCGCATGCCTTGACCTTTGAAATCCTGAAACAAATCGGTGAACACATCGCCCTCGGTCGGGTTGGGATAAATGGAGAAAGGTTTTTCCTCGACACCGGTTACCATAATTGCCTCGGATGTGGCGATGATATTGCCATCGCGCTCCACTCGAACACGGTAGTGCCGCGTTCCATTTCCAGAAGTGCGGTCGATGTATTTGAAAGTTTTTTGCTTGGCTCCCTCGATGATGGTATTGCCAATGAATTGTTCACCGCTGATGCCCGATTCAACAAAATATTTCAATTTCTTATCAGGGTTGTCATAAATCCATTGCAGGTTCACCCCGTCGGTGGTACGAAAACCATTCAATCGGATTAATGGTTCTGCGTTTTCATTCTTGTGTTGATCTTGTTCTTGCTCTGGTGCTGAATTTTGCCCAAACAGCAGACAAGGCATGGCTGCCATCAACAATAAGAAAACAATGAAATTTCTTTTCATGACCTGTTAATCTTGCCGCGTTATTAGGCCGCGGGAAGCATCTTACGAACAGGCTGTTAAAAAGTTCCAAATCAAAAATAAACAACTGCTAATCAGTTATTTGGGATTTGATGGGGATGGGGCGATTCTGGTTTTATCAGGAAATGACACCCAACTCTTTACCCACCTTGGTAAATGCGGCAATGGCTTTGTCGAGGTGATGTTGCTCGTGACCGGCTGAAATTTGGACGCGGATACGAGCATTGCCTTTGGCCACTACGGGGTAAAAGAAACCAATCACATAGATGCCCTCATCCAAAAGCTTGGCTGCGAAGTCTTGTGCAAGCTTTGCTTCGTACAACATGATGGGTACTATAGGATGGGTACCAGGTTTGATATCAAATCCAGCTGCGGTTATTTTCTCGCGGAAGTAAGCGGTGTTATTCCAAAGCTTGTCGCGCAAATCGGTAGTGCTGCTCAATAAGTCCAATACAGCATTGGAGGCACCTACGATGGAAGGAGCAAGTGAATTAGAGAACAAGTATGGACGGGAGCGTTGGCGAAGGATATCTATGATTTCTTTTCTACCTGAAGTGAATCCACCCAATGCTCCGCCTAAGGCTTTTCCGAGTGTTCCCGTGATGATGTCAATACGTCCCATCACGTTGTGGTGTTCATGCGTGCCGCGACCGGTTTTACCCATGAATCCCGAGGCATGACATTCATCCACCATGATGAGCGCTTTGTATTTGTCGGCGAGATCGCAAATCTTGTCGAGCTGTGCGATGGTGCCGTCCATGGAGAATACTCCGTCAGTAACGATGATGCGATGACGCAAATGCATGGCTGACTGCAATTGTGTTTCCAAGTCGGCCATGTCGTTGTGCTTGTATCGCATACGTTGCGCTTTGCACAAGCGTACGCCATCAATGATGGAAGCGTGGTTCAATTCATCAGAGATGATGGCATCCTGATCGTTGAACAAAGGTTCAAACACACCGCCGTTGGCATCAAACGCCGCCGCATATAGGATGGTGTCTTCGGTGCCCAGGAAATCAGCGAGCTTTTGCTCGAGGGTTTTATGAATGTCTTGCGTGCCACAAATGAAACGCACCGACGACATGCCATAGCCATGCGTATCGATGGCATGTTTTGCAGCTTCCACCACTTTCGGATGAGATGATAATCCCAAATAGTTGTTCGCACAAAAATTGACCACCTCTTTACCATCCGCCAAACGGATATCGGCTCCTTGCGGAGAAACAATGATGCGTTCTCTTTTATACAGTCCAGCGTTTTCTATTTCTTTCAACTCTTGTTGGAGGACGGGTTTGAGGGTATCGTACATGGGGTAGGGGATTTGATTGCGAAATTAATGTTTTGTGGGGTTTTTTTGAGACCGGTGACCGGATTGCTTAGTCATTGGTCATTAGTCATTCGGGAAGGTTGCAGTAGCCAGTGGCAGTAGACGGATCAATTAAACCGCAGCTTCAGAATCAAATCTGCGTAAATCAGCCCAGCGTAAAACACTATCCGCCACCCACTACTTAAACGTTTAATTGCATCTTTAAAATTGCACGTGGGTTATTTCAGAATTAATTTCGCGATGGGGTGATTTTTGGATTTTATGCGGGAAGTACAGATTCAACTGTTTCAGCTGATGATCGGGGTTCTAATTCGTGTCAGTACAATTCCGCCGTTTATTACATTTTTGTGATTGATAGCCAGTTGGAGATGATTTTAGCGTCCAAATATCAGTATATACTAATAATATATACTTTTGTAAAAAAAGACCTAATGAAAACCTTATCACTGAAATTGGACGACAAGATTTTTGATGAAACGGAAGAACTGACTTCAAAGCTTAAATTGGCAAGAAATCGATACATCAATGAAGCCGTTGACATTTATAACCTTTACAACAAGCGAAAACTATTGAAAAAGCAATTGATGAAAGAATCCAAATTGACTAGCAAAGACTCCATGGAAATTTTGCATGAATTCGAAAAACTAATCGATGAAGATTAAACAATTTGAAATTTGGCTCGCCGACCTCAACCCAAGCCGTGGTGCTGAACCAGGTAAAACGCGGCCTGTCGTAATTGTGCAGACAGATCTTTTAAATGAAACACATTTATCGACAGTGGTTTGTCCGATAACCACCAATGTGAATAAGGAAATCCAATTATTACGCGTTCATTTGAGAAAAGGACAACTTGATAAATTAAGTGATGTGCTCGTGGATCAAGTTCGTGCTATCGACAATAAGCGACTGATCAAGAAATTAGGGCAATTGACAAAAGAACAAAAACACGTTCTCAAAGAAAATCTTAGAATTGTTTTTGACATCTAGTTGCATCAAAATAGTACACGGATTCAACTGATTTAGCGGATGAGCGCTGATTTAATTTGAGTCAGAACAAATTCGCGCCAATCCGCTAGATTCGTGTTATTCGCGTTCCTTTTGGTTACCAGGTGAGAACACGGATTCAACTGATTTAGCGGATGAGCGCTGATCTAATTTGAGTCAAAAAAAATTCGCGTCAATCCGCCAGATTCGTGTTATCAGTGTTCCTTTTTCGGTCACTACCTTCGGCGATTCTAGCTGGTCACCTTTGAAGGCAAGAATGCGCATGTTTTGTGTCACTTTTTGCTTGCCCAAAAAGTAACCAAAAAGGGCACCACGAAAACCAATCGCTTGCTCGTCTTTATCGCACCACCTTCCCCTGGGCCATCCGAGCTTGCGGTTCGCACTTTTCGTGGACAAGCCTCGCGCCGATCAATTAAACTGCAGTTTCAGAATCAAATCTGCGTAAATCAGCTCAGCGTAAAATACTACCCACCACCCACCAATTAAACGTTTAACTGCATCCCCAAATTTGCACCTCCATTTTTTTAAAATTATTTTCGCCATGGGGCGGCCCTTCGACTGGCTCAGGACAAGTGACGGTAGTCCCCCAGCTATTAAACATCTGCTCACTGATAACTTGTCACTTTTTTAAAATCCTACCTTTGCCCAAACCCCAAACACCATGTCGCTTCCTCCATGCCCGCAATGCAAATCTGTTTATGCCTATGAGTCTGGAGCACTGTTGATGTGTCCGGAATGTGGCCACGAATGGAGCCCTTCGGAAAAGGTTGAGGAAGTTGCGCAGGATGATGTGCTGGTGGTGAAGGATTCCAATGGAAACATCCTGCAAGACGGCGATAGCGTCATCATCATCAAAAACCTACCTGTTTCAGGTGCTCCTAAACCCATCAAGGCCGGCACCAAAGTGAACAAGATTCGGTTGGTGCAAGGCGATCACAACATCGACTGCCGTATCGAAGGCTTTGGATCTATGGCGCTTAAGTCTGAGTTTGTCAGAAAAGCTTAAGCAGGTATTTTTGGGTTTGAGTTGCCAACTCCCCACCCATGCTTGCATTATTATTGGAATCCGAACAAAATAGGAAACAAAAAAATCACTATTGCCGCCCATGCACTGTAAATGGGAAGAAATGTGGCGATGCTGTTTTCAATTTGCATGCTATCGGAATTGCCTCGAAATTGCCCGACCATGTTTTTGAATATCCAAATCAAATTGGATAAGATAAGCAGATTGCCAACCAGCACAGCCAATCGGTTTGGCGTTATTCCCCACTCATTTATTCGGAACAGAATGGCTGAAAGTGCAATGCCGTTTATTATTATGGTTACCCCTGCCAAAAGTATGAGTGTCCAATTATTGAAGGCAGTGGATTGGCGTGAAGTCGACTCCGCCGTTGCAAACAAGATCAACGCCATTACGGCTATGAGTAGCAAATTGAATAGGATTAGGAAGTCCCGGTCTGTATAAGGGTCCTGTCCTGTTGAAATCACTACTGCGAGGTATATCACCAAAGTGATCAGCGCTAAAGGCGAGAAGATGCGCGCAATTATCGGAGATACCTTGTTTGCTAAATTTGGGTTTGTTTTTACAAGAAAGGAACTTACGATTGGCGAAGCGGCAAGTCCCCAAATAACGATGTATTGTAAATAAAAGGATGTGATATCCACCTTGATCAAACTGAATAATCCTAAAGTCAGGCCCGTCATTAATGCACCGGCAATCAAAATGATCACATTCATCACCAGCATGTCGCCATTGAAACGAAGAAATTCGACGCGGGCACTCTTGTTTTTAAGATCGTGTCCGCCGAACGCATGCCCGACCAAAGCCCAGGTGAACAAAGGCAAATGGATGCAAGCTAAAACAAAGGTGTCGCTCTTATCATCCATTGGGATAATGTTGATGTATATGCAGCTTATTACCATGGCCAATGCCATGATCCACCATCTGTTGATTCCGATTTTGTTTTTCCAAGTGAAATATGCAGCAATAAGTGGAAAGGCGATGAAAGAGAAATTGCATGCATAATAATACTCCTCAATCAAACCAATCCAGCCTGGTAGTTTTGCAAGTATGCCTGCTATGATGGAGGAAATAATGACGAAAAACAGTTCTGCCTTTGATGATGTGTTGTCACTTGATGCTCCATAATGCAATCGCTCATGCCATACTTGCGCAACAGGATGTTCTTGTATGGATTCGTAAATCCCGTCGAAGGTGTTCACAAAATCCAATTTGTGCTCCTGATATAGTTTCTCGAGTGACTTGGGTTGATCCAATAGGGATCGAATTTCAGATTCGAGGTTCATAGTTATAAAAGTAGGAAAGTGAAAGTCATTTAACAAATCAACATAGCTTTGGATTGAAAATGTCAAGTGTTGTTCAGCTGATGACTGAACTTGCGATTAGTGAAACCGAAGGTGCCAACATAGAGCAACCACCAGGGGGTTGTCTTCAAGCGCATGATTTTGGTAATACAAAATGGGGGAGTGAAATCAGCTCCTCCTAAGAAGCCGCTTGGCTTTTTGTATTCCTTCCGCCAATTTATCAACTTCTTCAAAAGTGTTGTAAAACATGAAGGATCCGCGGATGGTTCCAGGAATGTTGAATCGGTGCATAACAGGCTCGGTGCAATGATGTCCAGTTCTTACCGCGATGCCTAACGTATCTAAATACATACCGGCATCCATAGCATTCACGCCATCCATTACAAATGAAACAACGGATGATTTGTTTTTGGCGGTTCCTATGATGCGCACGTGCTCAATTTCCGCCAACAGGTTGGTTGCTTTGTTCAGCAATGCCATTTCGTGCACATGAGCCGCACTCCTGTCGATTTGGTTCAGATAGTTGATGGCCTCTCCCAATGCTATTACCCCTGCAATGTTTGGCGTTCCAGCTTCGAATTTGAAGGGTAACTCATTGTAGGTGGTTTTCTCAAAGCTTACGGATTGAATCATATCACCTCCGCCTTTGTATGGAGGCATCTGCTCGAGCCATGTTTCTTTCC
>JBKDSL010000217.1:0-1549 GCA_046340555.1 Bacteroidota bacterium | reverse complement strand
TACCTACACCAATCGTGTATACACGGATACCGAATGCTTGGGCTATTTCTCCGGCCGTTTCCGGTGAAACAGAGCCTACATTATTCTCTCCGTCTGTAAGTAGGATGATGACTTTGCTTTTAGTTGGACTGTCTTTTATTCGGGTTACAGCGGTTGCTAGTCCCTCTCCGATGGCTGTACCATCGCTTAACATGCCACTCTTCAAGCCATCCATCATATTCAGTAACACTGAGTGGTCGCTGGTGATAGGACACTGCGTAAAGCTTTCACCTGAGAACACAACTAATCCAATCAAGTCGTTGTTTCTTCCTTTAATGAATTCTTGTGCTACCTTCTTGGCTGCCTCAATCCGGTTAGGGCGTAGGTCTTCCGCCATCATGCTTCCTGACACATCCAATGCCAATACGATTGAAATACCTTCGGAAGTAACATTGCTGCCACTGGAAGCCGACCTGGGTCTAGCCAAACCAATAATAATGCATACCAATGCTGCCAACCTGATGAATTTCGGCAACCAGTTTAATCTCTTCCTCCACGTGGCAGGCGTTTTATGAAATGATGAAGTGTTGGGAAACGGAATTGCGATTACCTTTTTCTTGAAATAGGTAAACTCCAGCACTATCAATACCGGTATCAGCAACAGCAGATACAGCATCGATGGATATGCGAATTCTATTCCAGCCATCATATGCTATTTTCTGATTTTTCGTTTTTGCCGTCTTTGTTTTCCAAGACGAAACGACGTGTTAAATCCATACATCGGATATTCTCATCGCCATGCGGTATGCCTTTGGCGAATTTGACCATATCGGCCAATCTAAGTACATAACCAATGCCATCGGTTTCATATGACGGAATGAAGCTCAAAACCAAAATTTCGTCAGTGGTCATTTCCATCGCTCCAACATCCCATCTTTCCGAAATATATGCTCTTAAAATATCAGTCAACTCCGTATGATAATGCCTGTATTGTCCATGCTGCCACAATTGCTTTTTGTTCAATTCATCCAAAGCCGTAAGGGCTTTCTCGTGACAAGGAATCGAAGGACTTGGGGCTATGGTGGGTTTGTTGCTTTTTAACTTCGAACCGAATTTTTTCCAAAGAATAAATCCAACAAAAGCAACTATCGCAAGAATAATCCATCCTAAATGGTCCCAGATTGAAAATGGAACCGCTTCGATATTCTTGATGTCTTTGATGGATTTGGTAGTGTCAACCGGTACACTTTGAACCGAAAGCAATAAAGGTTGCGTTAAAATCTTAGAGGTGTCTGTCGATTTTGGTCCCAATAGTAAGAATTCAAACGGCAATATCACTTGGTAGCCTGAGTCGAATCCTGTAATTGTGAATGTTTGTGTCAATGATAGTGACTCACCTTCATTTTTTAAGGTGTCTATGGGTAATCGTTCAACGACTTCCAAATTGGAGAAAGTATCAGCAACAGCGGGAAATACCACTTTTGATTTGGTGTTTCCTTGATATGTTATTTTGAGTTTTACCTGCTGACCTAAAAGTATGGCGTTCGTATCCAAGCGTGCCAATACCGAA
>JBKDSL010000216.1:0-4643 GCA_046340555.1 Bacteroidota bacterium | reverse complement strand
CCTGCGGCGCATCCGCAAACAGAATTAAATACCAACAACATGGTTCCGTTGGCATTCGGTATTGTTTGGTCCACTTCTTCAACCGAACGCAATTCGGTGAATCCGGCACTGGTTAAGTCAAAGCGCATGGGTGCGCACATTTGTTCTGGGTAGGGCATTGTTTTGAATTTGGTAATGCAAAAATAGTGAGGTTAATAGCGACAACAAGCCATATCCTGAAAAGTTCGTTTTCTAACAGATTTGGGTCAGAGTATCGAACAATTGTTGATTCTCTTACTTGGTTAAAAAACAACATATAATTTATATGTATTTGATAATCAGTATTTGTTTGGCTAAAACTCCTTTGCTTTAGCTAAATATTCATTCATTTCTTACAATGTAAGGGATGTTGGGATGTATTGAGCAACCAGATAGCGATGGCTTCGTTTTAAAGTCATTAAATTATTCGCCATGAGCACAAAATCCCCCCGTCAAAGCAGTTTGTTCCCCGTTTTCAAGTTTGATTTGAATAGAACACTGATTGAAGCCAACAATGCTTCCATGCCTCTATTAGAAAAATGGGGTTGGCATATTCAGGAAGGTCTGCCTAAAAAGGTGATGACTGAATTTCCTCAAATATTTCATTCAATTCTCAGTCAAAGGCCTTCTGACATCACGGTCAGTATGGAGGGATTCAATGTGCGCTTTTGCATTGTCCCATTCCCGGAAGCAGGTTATATCGGTATGTATGCTTATTCATTGGAAGCGATCAACGGAATGGGAAGAACATCATTCCCTGTGAATGCTGAAGTTGAATCATTAATCTCATCAAATTAATATGAACACCATCAAGACAGCAAGGCTGCGATCAAAGCCCAAGCCAATAGAAGTCGATTTCAAACAGACAGTGACTAGTTCCATCAAGAGTTTAGCATTACAAGAGGGGGCTCACCGTTTGTCAATCAATACCACTATAGAAGGACTTTTCCCCTTTGTGGCAGTAAAGGAAATGGTCGAGGTGATCTTCACCAACATAATTTCAAACGCTATAAAGTTCAGGCATCCCCATGAGTTAAAGCCCACATTGGACATCCATGTTGAATTGGATTCTGAATTCGTGAAAATTGCTTTCAAGGATAATGGAATCGGTATAGATCCTGAGCATGTAGGTAAGGTGTTCGATATGTTTTTCTGTGCTCCTGGTCAGAAGAACGAAGGTTCAGGATTAGGCCTCTTTGCTGTTCGCGAGGCAGTAAAGCGTATGAAAGGCACTATTAGGGTTCAATCAGTAAAGGGTTCAGGCACAACTTTGGTTGCTGAATTGCCTAATCGTATGGATCCGGATTTGAAAAGAAAACTCATAAAATTAATTGATAACTCAAAATGACAAACGAAATCAGTCGCGTGGAATCGATTAACCTTGAAAAGGTTGGTGTTAAGTATGAACATGTAATGTTGGTAGATGATGATCCCGTGCAAAACATGTTTCATGGAAAACTGTTGGATCGCGGATTGTTTGCAAAAAGGATAAGCACATTCAACTCTGCACAGGAAGCTTTGGAGTTTCTTACCCAATCGCCTTTGGCCGAGTTGCCTTCCGTGATATTCCTAGATATCCTAATGCCCGGCATGGATGGTTTCGGTTTTTTGGATGCGTTCTCCAAGATGAATCCCCAAATCACATCCCGTTGCAAAGTAGTGATGCTTTCCTCATCTGAAAGTTTTGATCACCTTAACAGGGCCAATCGAAATCGCTACGTGCGAAAATTCCTCAACAAACCGCTTACGCCCGAAATGTTAACCGCAATCAATGTCTGATTAGCGTTTCGATCTGAAAAATTCGCGAAGGAGTTCTGCGCATTCAACCGCCAGAACTCCTTTTTTTATTTGAGTTCTCGGGTGAATGAGGTTGTCTCCAAAAAGTCCATACCCTCGCTTTTCATCACTGGCACCGTATACGATTCGGTCTAATTGTGTCCAAAAACCCGCTCCGGCGCACATTACACACGGCTCCAAAGTCACATACAAAGTGCAATCCTGCAGATATTTAGCCCCAAGAAAGTTTCCTGCAGCGGTAAAGGCAAGCATCTCGGCATGAGCTGTGGCATCCGTCAGCTTTTCAGTCATATTATGTGCTCGAGCAATGATGCGATTTTTGCAAACAATCACAGCGCCAACGGGTACTTCGTCAGATTCAAAAGCCTTTTTGGCCTCCGTTAAGGCAGCACGCATGAAGTATTCGTCGTCTAATATAAAGGTCTCCATTGGTTCACAAATTTAACACAAGCAATCCGAAACAGGTCGATTTCCATTGTGGATTTGTGCATACATTTGTATTGGTCAACTGCCATGTTTTGGGACAGGAAAAACAAAAAATTCTCAAGCTCGATTTCGCACAGGAATTGGATTTCCTTTTGGTCGGAATCATTTCCGGCCACAAGGACTATCGGCTATGCTTTGAATTGAACAAGGCTTTGCGATTGAGGTTTGCGAGAAAAGATGATATTGTGATTTCCGCAGGCAAGCCCGGCTCTAGCACTAGCCATGCACGATTCTTGACCGGTGGAAATTCCTCTGAAACTTTTAATCTGATCGGTAATCGCGATTTGGAGCACACTGGTTTTTTCATCCCCGAAATGCGCAACGTTGATTATTTCTTCTTGGTTTCCGGCTACAACGAAAACTTCAATCTTATAGGTGTTGTCGAAAAAATGCGCAGTTTGGAAGCGGTTTCAGGTGCTTTCATCATACAACCTGGCGACCTTAAGTCGGCCGAAACTTTCTTGAACTTAATCGAAAATTGAATCATAAAGCAATGTCTTCAGCTATTTTCAATAAAAGCAAAATCATAGCCACTATCGGTCCCTCCTCGATGGATACCGATATCTTGGAAAAAATGATCAAGGTCGGTATGGATGTGGTGCGCATCAATGCATCCCATGGAGATCACAAAATGCATCGTACGATCGTCGACAATATCCGAAAGTTGAATGCGGATAAGAAGTATAAAATCCCGGTCCTTTATGATCTGCAAGGCCCAAAGCTTCGAATCGGAGAGGTAAAAGACAATGCTGCTGAATTATTGGAAGGCACCGCAGTTCGATTGACCATCCACCCTTGTGAAGGCACCGCATCCTTGTTGCATGTGCATTACGTGAAGTTTTATGATGATGTTCAACAGGGCGACCCGGTTTTGATAGATGACGGTAAGGTGGAGCTACTTGTGATTGGCAAGGAACCCGATGGTGTTGTATTAACCAAGGTTATCCATGGCGGAGTGGTTTCTTCTAGGAAAGGAATCAATCTGCCATTCACGAAACTGTCGCTCCCATGTTTGTCTGACAAGGATTTGCAGGATTTGGAATTCGCGTTGGACAATCATATAGAATGGATAGGATTGTCTTTTGTGCGTACGGCACAGGATATATTGGAATTGAAGAGCCGAATTGCTGCCCGTAATATGAAAACCCGGGTGGTTGCCAAAATTGAAAAGCCGGAGGCTTTAAGGGATTTGGATAATATCATCCAGGCCGCTGATGCCATAATGGTTGCTCGCGGCGATTTAGGTGTCGAAATTGCGATGGAGAAAGTTCCGGTGATTCAAAAGAATATTGTCCGAAAGGCCATCAGCTATTCAAAGCCGGTAATCATAGCTACGCAAATGATGGAAAGCATGATTACGAACTATCGACCAACCCGTGCTGAGGCCAGCGATGTGGCTAACGCCGTATTTGATGGCGCTGATGCTTTGATGCTTTCCGGTGAGACTTCCGTTGGTGCATATCCTGTTAAAGTGGTTGAGGCTATGGCGAAGATCATCGGTATTGCCGAAACCGAGGAATTCATTTTCAACAAACAAATCCCGCCAATTAAGAACTCCAAGAGCTTTATCTCGGATTCCATTTGTTACAGTGCCTGTACTATGGCTCAGCAATCAGGAGCCGTAGGAATAATAGCTATGACCAACTCCGGATACACGGCTTTCCGTATTTCCAGTCAACGTCCGCGTAGTCATGTGTTCATCTTTACGGACAATATGGAGATGCTGACTACGCTCAATTTGGTTTGGGGAGTACGGGCATTTCATTACGATCGATATGAGAGCTCAGAAGAAACCATCACCGACATTAAGGCTTTTCTCAAAAAACGCGGCTTGGTTAAGGATGGCGATTTGCTGATCAATGTATTCAGCACCCCTTTGGAATCGAGGGGCATGGCTAATACAATTAAGCTGCATGTGATTTAATCCATTAACAAACTCCAATAAAAAAGCCCCTCCGATTAAGAGGGGCTTTTCATTTGGATTATTTCACAGTCACTTTTCCTGCAGAAGTTTTTCTGTCGGATTGAGTCAATAGCAATTGGTATTGACCGCTGGCAAGTCCCTCCAGATTCAAACGAATACTGCTGTTGTTGCCTTTTGGGAATTGAATCGAACGAACCAGGCGGCCTGTAAGGTCTGTCAATTCTACCAAGGTGATGGATTTTCCTGCAGCATCGATCATGATATATTCAGAGGCTGGGTTCGGATACACAGAGAAACTATTGGACGCATTTTCAGAAATCCCGGTAAGGGTGATTTCTGCCAAAGCAGGGACACGAGCACTTACGCAAGTCACATCCTCACCTTTCACTTCCCAATCATATAGGTAGTAGTAGAAACC
>JBKDSL010000215.1:0-1982 GCA_046340555.1 Bacteroidota bacterium | reverse complement strand
GGTGAATGCCGACATTCGCCGCAAGCTCGCACTGTTTTGCAATGTGAATGTCAATGCAGTCATCGAATCTATAGATGCCTCCACCATTTATGATGTTCCATTGTTGATGCTCAAGGAACAACTCGACAAAGTGGTATTGTCGAAGCTCAAGTTGCCCATGCGGCATGAGCCCGATATGGAGAGCTGGAAGAGCTTCCTAGGTAAATTGAAAAACCCAACCTCGGAAATCCGTATCGGTCTTATTGGAAAATATATCGAATTAAAAGACGCTTACAAGTCGATTGCTGAAGCGCTGATTCATGCCGGAGTTGCCAACGAAACTAAGGTCGTGGTGGAGTGGATTCACTCTTCCAAAGTGGATGAGGGCAATGTGGCTGATAAGATGCGTCCGTTGCATGGCATTCTGGTAGCTCCTGGTTTCGGCGACCGCGGCATTGAAGGTAAGATCAGGGCCATCCGCTATGCGCGCGAAAATAAAACACCTTTCCTAGGTATCTGCTTGGGGATGCAGTGTGCCGTCATCGAATTCAGCCGAAATGTACTTGGCATGCAAGGTGCCCACTCTACCGAAATGGACGCTGAAACCAAGTTTCCTGTGATTGATATCATGGAGGAGCAGAAGCAAGTCACTCGCAAGGGTGGCACTATGCGCCTAGGTGAATATCCTTGCCAGGTGGCAAAGAACACCAAGGCTGCTGGAGTTTATGGCAAGCAGCGTATCATGGAGCGTCATCGCCACAGATACGAATTCAATAACAAGTACCTTAAGAAGTTCGAAGATGCGGGTATGATTCCATCCGGCATCAATCCCGACAGCAACTTGGTTGAAATCGTTGAAATCAAAAATCATCCCTGGTTCATCGGTGTGCAGTTTCACCCCGAATACAAAAGCACCGTAGAGAACCCTCACCCCCTCTTTGTGAAATTCATCAAAGCCGCCCTCGACCACTCGCGCTAGGCGGTTTAATTGTTTAATCTTTCGCCCATCACACAAAAATTATGGATCGTAATTCCATCATAGGACTTTTATTGATGGGAGCAGTGCTGATCACTTTCAGCATTTGGAATGCTCCCTCTGAAGAACAACAAGCACGACAGCAACAAGTGCTGGACTCCACAGCGGCCGCTGAAAAAGCTAAAAAGCAAGCGGCTCCAATTAAAGTGGATGCCAATGCCTCATCACCCGCACTGGAAGCCGTGATCAGTGATACCACTGTTTCTGGTGATTCGTTGAAATCATTGGAGTTGCAAGGCCGTTATGGTCTTTTCGCTGATGCTGCAGATGGTAAAGAAGAGTTTTCCTATTTGGAAAACGACGAAATCAAGGTCAAGTTCACTAATAAAGGCGGTCGCGTCTATGCAGTTGAATTGAAGAAATACAAGACATTCGACGGTAAGCCGTTGGTTTTGTTCGAGAGCGATAGCACCAAATTCAATTTCGCGTTCTTCTCTCAGAATAAAAACATCAATACATCCGACTTCCATTTTATCAAACACAAGGAGGCTGCAGGAGCTATCGTTTATCGTCTTTATGCTGGCGATTCTTATATGGAGCATATCTACAAACTACCCAAGACCGGATTCAAGTTGGATTTCGGAATGGCGTTTTCAGGAATGGATAAGGTTATTGCTCCCAACTTGAATTATGTTGCATTGGATTGGCAGCAGAATATCTATAAGAAGGAGAAGGCCCAGGCGGCCGAGGCGACTAACTCAACTGTTTATTATAAATACCCAGACGAACAGGCTGAGTATCTTTCAGAGACATCCGATGATGAAAAGGATCTCACTACACGGGTTCAGTGGATTTCATTCAAGCAGCAATACTTCAACACCACATTGATTGCCAAAAACGGATTTGAAAAGCCAACGAGGTTGTCTGTGGTGCATTACGAGGATTTCGACTCTTTGGTCAAATTCATGAAGGCAGGGATAACCATTCCGTTCAGCCACAAGCCTTATGAGACATTTGACATGTCGTT
>JBKDSL010000214.1:0-11001 GCA_046340555.1 Bacteroidota bacterium | reverse complement strand
GAATAGGAGTAACCAATCGGGTAAAGGGATGCTTGTGTTATTTCACTACGTCGGCTGAGGTCGCTAAGTACCACGGGTACACGATCACCACCGATGTTCATGATGCTACGGGTAATTCTTCTTGAGTAATCGTAAGGATTGTAGGGAGCGGAGGCTGGGAAATCAGGTATTGGGGGATTGGCAGCTCGATTGTTGTAACGGGAAACCAATTCACTGGCAACTGGGATTTCAAATTCGGGGTCCTCGGTTAACGAAACCCGAATCGTGTCTCCAATGCCGTCTTCAAGCAAGGTGCCGATCCCCGCTGCCGATTTGATACGGCCGTCTTCTCCCTCTCCTGCTTCGGTGACTCCCAAGTGAAGTGGATAATCCATTCCTTCTGCATGCATTTTTTGTATGAGCAATCGATAGGCCTGCACCATAACCTGGGGGTTGCTGGATTTCATGCTCAGCACGATTTGGTGGAATGATTCCTCCCGGCAGATTCGTAAGAACTCCAATGCGGATTCCACCATACCCAAAGGGGAGTCGCCGTAACGGCTCATGATGCGGTCACTTAACGAACCATGGTTGGTTCCGATACGCATGGCAGTGCCGTATTCTTTGCAAATACGAACTAACGGCGTGAAACGATCCCTGATACGCTCCAATTCCGATTCATAAGACGCATCCGAGTAATCAATGGTCTCGAACTTTTTCTTGTCGGCATAGTTGCCCGGATTCACGCGAACCTTTTCAACGATTCGTGCAGCAAGTTCGGCTGCATTCGGCGTGAAGTGGATGTCGGCAACCAAGGGCGTTCTGTAACCGCGTTTACGCAACTCCTTTTTGATTTCCTCGAGATTTCGTGCCTCATTGATACTGGGTGCCGTTATGCGGACATATTCGCAACCCGCTTCAATCATTCGGATGCTTTGCTCCACCGTGGCTTTGGTATCCATGGTGTCGGTGGTGGTCATTGACTGTACTCGGATGGGGTTATTGCCTCCCAAAGGAACATCGCCAATATGCACTTCGCGGGTCAAAAGCCTCCGGTAGGAGGTAGGGTTCCAAGGTAGTAAGTGTTCCAAAAGGGTATCTTTCATTGATAGTAGCAAATTTAGGTTAAAAACAACCATTCTGGGGTATTGTTTTTCAGACCTTTTTCTCGATAAAACAGTCATTTGCACTTCCGTTTGAACACTATCATCCCTTTTCCTAATTTCGCACTGGATACATTCCCGAAAAATGAAAAAATACAACCTCATCAACAACCTCACCGGATGGTTGGCTTTTACCATCGCCACCGCGGTATATTTTCTGACTTTGGAAGAAACAGGCAGTTTTTGGGACTGTGGCGAGTTCATCGCGGCAGCCTATAAATTGCAGGTGGGGCATCCCCCAGGGGCCGCATTGTTCCTGTTGATCGGTAGGATATTCACCATGTTCGCCTTCGGTGATGTAACCAAAGTAGCCCTAATGGTCAATGCGTTATCGGCATTGGCATCCTCTTTCACGATTTTATTCCTTTTCTGGTCAATCACCCACTTGGCTCGCAAATTGGTTAAGGTGGCTGATGAGAACCTCACTACCTCCAACTATATAACCATCATGGGCGCCGGATTTGTTGGTGCCGTGGCTTATACCTTCTCCGATTCGTTTTGGTTTTCTGCAGTCGAAGGTGAGGTTTATGCAATGTCCTCCTTCTTCACAGCGGTTGTGTTCTGGGCCATTCTTAAATGGGAACATTATGCGGATGAAAAGCATTCCGATAAATGGCTCATCCTCATTGCATACCTGATGGGCCTTTCTATCGGAGTCCACTTACTGAACTTACTTACCATACCTGCTTTGGCCTACGTATATTATTTCAAACGTTACAAAATCACGACCCAGGGCCTTCTTTTGACCGCCATATCCGGGGTGGCTATTTTGGGATTCATCCAGTATGGAATCATTCAGGGTTTTGTAAAAATAGGCGCCCATTTTGATCTGTTGTTCGTTAACACTTTCGGACTGCCTTTCTGGTCGGGCTTCCTGTTTTTCGTTGCGCTGCTTATCGGAGGAGTCATTTTCGGATTGAAATATTCTGTCCGAAAAAATTTGCCAACGCTTAACACAGCTATACTTTGTTTCTCCTTTATCCTGTTGGGATATGCTTCCTATGGGCAGGTTGTGATACGATCACTGGCCAATCCACCTATGGATGAGAATAATCCTGAAAACGCATTCGCGTTGTTGAGCTATCTGAACCGTGAGCAATATGGCGATAGGCCGTTGTTCTATGGGCAGTACTATACAGCGAAAATGGTAGATCAGAAGGAGGGCTCTGCCAATTATGCAGAACTGAATGGCAAATACCAGAAAACAGGCAACAAGGTCGAGCCCGTTTACGATCCTGCCGCTTCCACTTTGTTCCCCCGAATGCACAGCAACCAAGACAACCACGTGCAGGCATACAAGGAGTGGGCTAAAATTAAATCCGATCGCAATCCCACCATGGGCGAAAACCTCGGCTTTTTCTTCACTTACCAAATGGGGCACATGTTCTGGCGTTACTTCATGTGGAACTTCGCCGGAAGGCAAAACGACATGCAAGGCCACGGGAGCTCCCTCAAAGGTAATTGGATCAGTGGCATCCCATTTGTCGACAAAGGGCGGGTGGGACCAATGGATAAGTATCCTGATTCATTGGGAAACAACAAGGCGATGAACCGGTACTATTTACTCCCGCTGATACTCGGTTTGGTTGGAATGTTTTTCCATTTCAAGAAAAGCAAAAACGACGGTTCAATCGTAATGCTGCTGTTCTTTTTTACCGGTATCGCCATCGTAATCTATCTGAATCAGACGCCTTATCAACCCCGTGAACGCGATTATGCCTATGCAGGTTCGTTCTATGCTTTTGCCATTTGGATCGGCTTGGGAGTGATGGCGCTTGCAAATTGGCTATCAAAGAAGCTTCCACACACCATCGCTGCAGGCTCTGCATTCGCCATTACGTTTGCTGCCGTGCCTGTAGTTATGGCCAAGGAAGGCTGGAACGACCATGATCGTTCGCATCGCTTCACATCTCGTGATTTCGCTTACAACTATTTGAACTCATGTGCTCCAAACGCCATAATCTTTACCAACGGCGATAATGACACGTTCCCTCTTTGGTATGCACAAGAGGTGGAAGGTGTCCGTACCGATGTGCGTGTAATCAACTTAAGCCTTCTCAATACGGATTGGTACATCGAACAGATGCACTTGAAGTCCTACGATTCGGAACCGGTTCCATTTTCGCTTACTTACGACAAAGTGATTCAAGGCACTCGCGACTACCTACCTGTCTATGATCAGAAGTTTAATGGTTATTTGGATTTAAAAGACGTGATTGAGTTTGTCTCCAGTGATCTTGCTGAAGCGAAGGCGGTGACTCAAGGTGGAACGGAAATCAATTACTTCCCTTCCACTAAATTCAAAATCCCGGTTGATTCCGCCAAGGTTGTAGCCAATGGTACCGTTTCCAAGGAAATGGCTGAACGCATTGTCAAGCAGGTTGAGTTCGACGTAGATCGTAACTACCTAATGAAGGCAGACATCATGATCCTGGATTTGTTGGCTCACAACAATTGGGAGCGACCCGTTTATTTCGCCATTACGGTAGGAAGCGAGAGTTATCTGAACTTGGAAGATTACTTCCAATTGGAAGGAATGGCCTATCGCTTGGTTCCGGTCAAAAATCCAAAACGTCAAGACGGTCAAATGGGCGCGGTTAATGCAAATGTGATGTACGATAAACTCGTCAACGTATTCAAATGGGGTAATATGTCGGACTCACGGGTATATCTCGACCAGAATAACCTCAATATGACCATGAACTTGCGTAACAATTTCGGTCGCCTGGCTGAAACACTGCTGGAAGCAGGTAAACGTGACTCGGCCATGAATGTTTTGGATAAGTGCATTAAGGAAATGCCCGATAAATCCGTTCCCTACAACATCATGATGATTCGTGTTGCGGAGATGTATTACGGTGTTGCCAATTATGGCTCATCTCCTGGTCGGGCTGCTATTACTGATCCCAACAACCCAAGTGTGGTTCTTGTTCCCGCAATTCCTGCATCCACACCTATTCCATTCCCCCGATCGAAGGAAGCCACTGAAAATGCTGATCAGATTATGAAGAGATTGGGTGAGATTTATGAAAACGACTTCAACTATTATGCCTCTTTGAAAAATACCGAATTCTTCTCTGGGGTTCAGGATGAACTTGGGCAAAGCGTTGCGGTCCTTAGGGAGTTGGAGCGTATTGCCAACAACTACGAAAGGACAGAAATAGCCTCTATTATGCGCAAGAAATACGAGGCGGCCGAAAGCAAGATTTACAATAATAGCGTTGAAAGCAGCAATAGCAATAATAGTAATAATAATAGCAATAGTTCAAGGAATAGAACTGAGTCAAGTGAGGAGGTCTCAATTAAAGCATATAGGCAAGGTTATTCTGACGGCCAAACGGGATATGGACTACCAGCATCAGAAAGAGCTTCGGCATATGAATTTTATGTGTCTCGTGGGTATAATTATTCGAGTGAAGATTATCTTGTCTATGAAATGGGTTATGATGACGGAGTTTATGGGCGAAGTAAACGGTATTGAAATTTGAAACTCGTTTTCCAAATCATCCGAAATGGCCTTATGGACATGGAACATCATCAATCCCGCTTTTTTGTCGGGGTTGATGTTTCCTCAATTCACTTACCGAATCAAGGACGCCGAAAAGAATGTATTTCTGACTTTTGATGATGGTCCTGACCCGGATGTGACACCTTTCGTATTGGATCTGTTAGCCGAATACGATGCCAAGGCAACATTTTTTATGCGGGGTATTAATGCAGAAAAGCATCCCCAGTTGGTTGCTCGCGTTTTGAAAGAGGGGCACACCATTGGCAACCACTCATATAGCCACCCCGATGGTTGGAGAACCGATTCCTCTTCTTATTGTGCTGATGTGTTCAAGGCCAGCAATATCATCGACTCCGAAATGTTTCGTCCACCCTACGGCAGGATTAGGCCTTCACAGACTAAACAAATCAGCCTCCGGCATAAAATAGTGATGTGGGATGTGATGAGCCATGATTACTCAGAGTCTGTTACTCCTGAAAAATGCACGAACAATGTTTTAAAACATTACAGAAGTGGTTCGATCATTGTGTTCCATGATTCAAACTTTGCTTTCAGAAACCTTCGGTACGCTTTACCTATAGTGATGAAGGAGATCCATGAAAATGGATTTACTAGCAAAGCCTTGTCGCCCGATATGCTTAGGAGTTGAGCTTTCGGAGATACATCTGGATGGTGTTTTCCAATCCATACCAAAGGGAATCACAGATAAGCGCATGTCCGATTGAAACTTCTTCAAGATGAGGCACCTTTTTTGCAAACCATTCAAGGTTTTCCAAACTCAAATCATGGCCTGCATTCACGCCCAACCCGAATCGATGCGCGGTTTCTGCAGCAATTGTGAATGGAGCCACAGCGGTTGATCGTTCTTTGGGATAACCCAATGCGTACGGCTCTGTATAAAGTTCTACCCGGTCGGTTCCGGTTTTGGAAGCTGCTTCAATTAGATCTAAATCTGTTCCAATGAAAATGGAAACCCGGATATTGGCCGACTTAAAACGCGCTACAGTTTGAATCAGCAAGTCTCGGTGTTTAATGGTGTCCCAACCAGCGTTAGATGTAAGTGCTTCTGGAGGGTCAGGCACCAAAGTAACCTGCTCGGGCTGCACATCCAAAACCAATTGTATGAAATCATCTGTGGGATAGCCTTCTATGTTGAACTCGGTTTTGACCTTGTCTCGCAATTGCCTCACATCTGAATATCGTATGTGTCGCCCGTCGGGGCGGGGATGAACCGTGATACCTTGTGCGCCGAAACGTTCACATGCGATTGCGGTTTGAACCACGTCGGGCATACTTCCTCCTCGGGCATTGCGCAAGGTTGCTATCTTGTTGATATTGACACTTAGTTTCGTCATATGTTGGTAAAGCTATGCTGTTTAAAGTATTAAAACATTTTTTCGGGCTCAAATGTATTATGTTTGTTGTGACACAACCATTTTAGCACTTCTTACGTTAAAAATATATGCTGGTAAGAGATTTAGTCAACGACTTAGTGCCTCCATTGAAGACTTCAGATTCAGTGGAAAGGGCACTTGCGTGGATGACAGTTTTCAAGCATACGTTGATGCCTGTTGTAGGAGCAAACGGTTTTGTAGGAATGGTTCGTGAGGATGATTTGGCTAGGCTCGAAGACAAATCGGCATCTCTACAAGAGCTCCAGACCTCCTTTTTGAGGGTTTATGTGAATGAATATCAGCACGTGTTTGATGCTATTCGGCTATCGGCGGCCCACGAAACTTCCGTAGTGCCTGTTTTAGACGACCCCGGTCGCTATCTCGGACTTATTACCTCTATGGATATTGTAGCTGCATTGGCTAAATCAAACTCGCTGCAGGACCCTGGTGGTGTGTTGGTTTTGGATGTGGATACAAAGAAATATTCCCTGTCCGAAATCGCGCGAATTGTTGAGTCGGAAGGCGCTCATTTGTTAAGTGCGAATACCAACCCCTCTAATGAGTTCGGTAAAACCGAAGTCACTCTGCGTATAGACCGTGTTGACCTGACTCGCATTATGGCCGGATTTTTCAGAAACGATTACGATGTTAAAGCCTCCTATCATCAAAGTGAGTTTCAGCCCGACCTGCAAGCCAGATATGATGCTTTCATGAATTACTTGAAAATTTAATTTTGCGGGAAGCCCTTCAAACATGCTCCTCCGTAATTTGCGATTGATTTTCTTTTTACCGCTGTTTTTACTCTTTCAACTCCCAACGGTAGGTAGCGCCCAAACCACAGATACTTCTTTCGTGGTAATCAAGCGATTGGTTATTGCAGGTAACCACATCACAAAGCCTCAGGTTATCATTCGAGAAATGATGATAAAAGAGGGAGATACAATCGATGTCTCCTTGCTTGAAAAGGTTTTGTCCAGATCGAAGGACAACCTTATGAATCTGGGTATTTTCAATTTCGTGGATATCAAAACGGCCATGGATCCTGGTGTGGGATTAACGCTTTTGGTTAATGTTTCAGAAAGGTGGTACATTATTCCCATTCCCCAATTTGAGTTGGTGGATCGGAATTTCAACGAATGGGTACGATCGGGTGATTTGGGTCGGGTAAACTATGGTTTGAATTTGGATTGGACGAATTTCCGAGGCATGAACGAGACGATTAAACTGCAATTCAAGTGGGGCTATACTAGAAAAATCGGACTTTCTTACCAACTGCCATTCATCAATAAAAACCAGAATGAGGGGCTTTCTTTTTCAGGATCGTACACCTTGAGCAAGGAGTTAGGTTATGGCGTTGATGATAGCAGGCTATTGCTTTATAAGGCCGATAACGGATACGCGCGAGAAGAGTTTTCCGTGGGCTCAAGATATACCAGGAGGTCTGGGCATTTCAATAGTTCCTTTTTGGGTCTGGATTATAGAAGCATGATGGTTGCAGACACCATAGTCAAGTTGAACCGCGACTATCTTTCTCCAGGGCTTAAAGGTCAGCAGATGCTTACCGTTTCATGGGGTTTCAGGAGGGATTTGAGGGATTATAAATATTACCCGCTTAATGGTTATCTCTTCGATATAGAGGCCGCGCGTGCCGGTTGGGGTTTCATCAAAAATGAAACTGAATGGATGTATCTCGCTGCAATGTACCGTAAGTACCTGCCCTTGTCAGAAAGATGGCATACTTCATTGTCCCTTAAGGGAAAATTATCTGGTCAAAGCGAAACTCCCTATTGGGTTCAAAGGGGATTTGGTTACGGAAATGATCTGGTGAGAGGCTATGAGTATTATGTGGTCCCTGGCCAGAATTTTGTCTTAATCAAATCAAATGTCAAGTTCACGCTGCTTAAAACCAAAGTGGTTTCCCTCCCTTTGCCCATTTCAGAAAAATTCAGAACCATACCTAACGCATTTTATTTGAATGCGGGTTTTGAATCAGGATATGTTCGGGATCGAATGTTTGCCCAAGAAAATCCTTTGGCCAACACCTGGCAATTCGGGTACGGCATCGGTTTGGACTACGTTACCTATTACAACCTGGTTTTTAGTGTTGAATACTCTTTGAACCGCATGGGGGAAAGCGGTCTGTTCCTGCATTTCGCTGCTCCTATTTGAGCGCCGAGGGCAGATTGCCTATATTTGTTTTTCGCAATGATTGATTCACTGACACTCTCGCCCACTTTTGCAATTTATGGTCGTACCGGAAGCCAGACTATTCTTCCTTATGTCTCGGCATTGATCAATGAATTACGCGATGCCGGAATCGGCATTTTAATTTACCAGCCTTTGGCAAGCTTCATGAAGCAAAGCGGAGTTCCCGTTAGCGGGGCCAGCACATTCTCCACACATGATGAATTGGACGGCAAGGCTAATTTTCTTTTCAGTCTTGGAGGGGATGGAACCCTTCTGGATACAATAACCCTGGTTCGCGACCACGGTATTCCCATAGTTGGAATCAATACAGGCAGATTAGGTTTCCTGGCAAGTATTTCCAAAGACAGGCTGAAAGATTGTGTTGAATCTTTGCTTCAAGGCCGTTACGACCTCGATCGCCGTTCATTGATCCGTTTGGAAACTCCTATTCCGCTGTTTGGTCAGGTTAATTATGCCTTGAACGAAATCACCATCCACAAAAAGGACAGCTCGTCCATGATTATCATCCATACCTATCTGAATGGAGAGTATCTCAATAGTTACTGGGCAGATGGACTAATTATTTCAACGCCAACTGGTTCAACAGGTTATTCGCTGAGTTGCGGTGGTCCTATCATTGTGCCGCAATCCGATAATTTCGTAATTACCCCCATAGCCCCACACAACTTGAATGTTCGACCAATAGTGGTTTCTGATAAATATGTGATATCCCTTGAGGTTGAGGGCCGTAACCCATATTTTCTGGCGTCATTGGATTCAAGGTCTGTTACCATTGATTCGTCTGTTCAGTTAGCCGCAAGGAAGGAGGATTTTTATATCGACATTGTTCGACTGCATTCCGAAAATTTCCTGGGCACACTGAGAAACAAGCTAATGTGGGGTCTAGACGTACGAAACTGAAAATCATGAAATGGGGGGTATTATGTTCATAAATTGTTTATTTTTGTAATTCAACCCTTTGCATAGCAAAACATGAGTAAGCTTAAAGTTCTAATTTTGATGGTGTTGGTAACATTACCCACTATCACACAAGCGCAGCGTTACAAACAGCGTTGGAAGTCCTACCGCTCAGAACTGCATTTTGGAGTTGGCGTCACCAATTTTTTAGGTGAATTGGGTGGAGCCGATCAGATTGGTACGGACTACTTTAAAGATTTGGAAATGAGTGAGACCAACCTGGCAGTGTCAGCAGGTCTAAGATACAGGTTGAGTCAGCTATTTGCCTTGAATAACACCATCTCCTATGGCAGAATTTCTGGTGACGACGCCTTGACACAGGAGTTTTTCCGCAATTACCGTAATTTGAATTTTAGATCCGATATAATCGAAGCGTCTACAAATCTTGAAATTGCCATTATCAAAGAACAAGTAGGTGCAAGGTATAGACTTAGGGGTATTCGTGGTGCTCGTGGATTTGAATTGTCCGCTTACGGATTTGTAGGTTTGGGCGTTTTTTACTTTAACCCCAAAGGTGAGTATCGTGGCGAATGGGTTAATCTTTCCGATCTGAACACTGAAGGACAAGGGCTGTCGGATACTAGAAGCGACTACAGCCGCATCCAATTGGCCATCCCCGTTGGTATTGGCTTCAAGTATGGGATAGATCGTAGGTGGGGTATTGGTCTTCAATACGGTATCAGAAAAACCTTTACTGACTACATCGACGATGTTAGTAAAACTTATTATTCTCCATCTGCCTTAACGGCTTCTGGGGGGTCTCTAGCCGCTGAAATGGCTGATAAATCCGACAACGAATTCCCCTATATTACTTCAGTTGGTGAGCAACGTGGAGATCCGCGCGACAAGGATTCATACATGTTTGCGGTTTTCAGCATCAGCTACAAACTTCGTTCAGGTCGCTCCTCCTTCCCAATGTTCTAGGGAAATATTTCAATACTTTTTTCGTTTTATCAGCTCCTTGGACATAAGTCCATACCCCGTTTATGAAGCGCTACACCACACGAGCCACGCTGATCGTACTGCTTGGTTTATATATAAACCTTGGCGAACAGGCGTCGGCTCAAAGCTATGAGGTGGGTTTCTTCGGTGGGGTATCTACATACAAGGGTGAGCTTCAGCAGTCTTTGTTCGACTACCGTCAGTCAAAACCTGCCGTAGGGGTCTTGATCCGTAAAAACCTAAATAATCACTGGGCGCAGCGAATCGCTTTGAATTTCGGTACTATTGCCGCCAGCGACTCCAAATCAGACGAGGGATTCAAGAAAAACCGAAACCTGTCTTTCAGGTCGAGGGTGTTGGATATCCACTACCTCATCGAGTTCAATTTCTTCCCCTATCAGATTGCCAATCCTGCTACTTTTTTCACTCCTTTCGTTTTTGCGGGCATAAATGTTTTCCAGTTTAATCCACAAGCGGAATTTAAAGGCGAATGGTATGATTTGCAGCCGTTGGGAACCGAAGGTCAGGGCACGTCCAGCTATCCGGACAGGAAAAAATACAACCGAGTTCAGGTAGGGATACCTATCGGCGGAGGCTTGAAATTCAAGATATCCCGTAGGTTTGGAGCGACCATTGAGGCTGGTGCGCGTAGAACCTACACTGATTATTTGGACGATGTTAGTACCACCTACGCCGATAAATCAGTCTTGCTTGCTGCCAATGGGGAGTTGTCCGCCTTTTTATCTGATAGAAGTCTAGACGGTCAGTCAATCGATAATACCAACCGGCAAAGAGGTAATGCATCCGACAATGACTGGTATATGTTCACGGGTATATCCTTGAATTATAC
>JBKDSL010000213.1:0-24532 GCA_046340555.1 Bacteroidota bacterium | reverse complement strand
GCAGCGATGTCGCGCGAATCAGGTGTGTTTGAAATATTGGAAGTGACTTTCCGTACAAAGGTGTTGTATGTGACCTCGCTGACCTGAAATTTTGATTGGAAAGATTCCACGTTTTTGAAGCGGGACAAATCGATTCTGTTTTTGTCTACATAATCATATGCGAAATCTGTCAACTCCCCACCTGCCAACGCTATATTTAAAAAAGGATTGGAGCTGTCGGTCGTGTCAAGTGGAACGAACACATCAGGCATGATTCCCCCTCCACCATAAACCACCTTACCTTTTGGAGTTGTATACTTCAAAGAGTCAGGGAACTTTATGGAATCAAGATTCAACAACTCCTGATGTGCAAAGCGCTCACTCAGCTCGTTGTTGTACTGTTCATACCCATCTTTGTAGGGCTTTTGTATACTACGACCTGTGGGAGTATAATACCTGGCAATGGTTAACCTGATGGCGGAACCATCTGGCAGTACGGTTTGCTCTTGCACCAAACCTTTGCCAAAGGACCTTCTACCAACGATGGATGCGCGGTCCCAGTCCTGTAAAGCGCCTGCTAGAATTTCCGATGCCGATGCCGACCCTTCGTCTATCAATACAACCACAGGGAAATCCTCAAACTTTCCTCCAGCCGTGGCATCATAGTCGGCCCTAGGCCTGGATTTGCCTTCCGTATAAACTATAGACTTACCATCTGCGATAAACTCATCTGCAATTTTGGTAGCGGCATCCAAATAACCTCCTGGGTTGCCTCGCAAATCGATAATCATCTTGCTCATCCCCTTCTGCGAGAGCTTCTCAGCTGCTTGCATGAATTCGTCATGTGTGGTGGCCGCAAAACGACTTATTCGGATATAACCGGTTTTAGGATCCGCCATGAATGCTGCATCCAACGAGTAAATCGGAATCTTTCCTCGAGTAATCGTAAAGCTCATAAGTTTGGGCGTTCCCCGCCTGAAAACCTTAACCTTCACTTTTGTTCCACCCTGCCCGCGCAACTTGCGCATCACATCATTGTTGTTGATGCCTATCCCTGCGACCAAGGTATCGTTCACCTCAACAATTCGGTCGCCCGAACGTAGACCAACCGCCTCCGAGGGACCTCCTGATATGGCGCTTACTACCATTATGGTGTCGTCCTGGATATGGAACTCAACGCCAATGCCCTCAAAATTTCCCTCTAGTGGTTCGTTGGCGGCATTCAAATCAGCCGCTGTTATGTAGGAAGAATGCGGATCTAAAGACTGTAGCATCTTCTCTATGGAAAGATCCATCAACTTATCCTTATCCACAGTGTCCACATACTCCTGCTCGATGTAAGTGATGATGTCACTGATTTTATCAAAACCGGTTGGACTAAGTGTGAAAAAAGAGGAGCCTGCTCCTGAGGGTCCTTGCAGCCGTGTGCCTACATATATACCGAAGCAAAGCACCACAGAAAGCAGTAAGGGCCACCTATAGTTGCGGTTTGACTTTTTTTCGGAATCCGTCATTAAATTGAATTGCTAAGCTGATGTCTGGAACCTGACAACTTCCACATTGAATCTTCGCAAAAACTCCACACCCTCATCAACATCGATCCCTTTATACTCGGCATAGGAGTTCAAGTAAACCACCTTGCGAATGCCGGTGGTGAAAATGACCCTTGCACAAGCCAAACAGGGGGAAAGAGTCACATACAACGTTGCGCCATCAATTTGCAGATTGTTTTTTGCAGCGTATAGAATGGCATTTTCTTCGGCATGGATGGCCAAGGAGCATCCGCCTTTGCGATCGCGCGCACATCCGGTCTCAGGCCACTCCTGGTCACAGTTATGTGTGCCGGCAGGAGGGCCATTGTAGCCCAGTGAAATGATTCTGGTATCCTTAGTCAACACTGCCCCTACACTGATTTTCACACAGTGGGAACGTTGGGCCAGCTTTTGTGCAAGCTCCATGTAAATATCGTCGAAGGTGGGGCGGTTCATATCAGGTGCGAAAATACGAATTGATTTACAAGGCCTCCTAGGTTAAGTAAACATTGGTCATATAACGTATCCATCGCATTGGATATTTTTACCACCAAATGAGGTTCAAAATATTGGTATTCATATTGATGGTTTCTCCTGCCGGGATAGCTTTCGGCCAAAGTGACTCCATCAAGGCAATGGAGTTTTACCAGTCCTTGAAGCGCAAAGCAGATCGCAACCATGCCACATTCCTGCTTTATAAAATCATTTTCATTGTACCAAATGATGCCGAATTAGATAGCATACTGAAATCGCCCGTGGATTTAGGAAACAGAATCATACGCAATATATATATCACTACTCGCGAACCTTTCGGTACATCCTTGCATGACACTTCAGTGAAAACTTACAGCATAGTACAGAAAGCGGGTAACGCATTGCATTACAGGACAAGGAGAAGGGCTATCGAAAACCTACTTGTTTTCCAATCCGGAGAAGAACTAGACATGCTCAAGGTTGAGGAATCTGCACGCCTTATACGAAATTCAGGCTTCATTCGAGATGTTCAAATCAGAGTCAAGCCAATCGCCGAAGATTCTGCCGATATTTTTGTAGAAACCCGAGACCATTGGACCTTCAAGGCATCCGCAACAGTGACATCCAATCAAACCCGCACAAAATTCACCAGTTATGATCTTTTTGGTATGGGACACCGATTTAGCAATCAACTCACATGGCGGAAAGGTGAATCCGATTTGCTCAAGCCGTATTTGGAAGGATACTACTCGGCGCCCTCAATTGCAGGATCCTTCGCATCCGCAAAACTCTCTTACCAATTGGAAGAGGGAAACCGTTCCATTCAATTCGACATTGACCGTCCGTTTGTTACTTCTCTAGCTGATTGGGCTGGTGGTTTAACCGTGTCAAGATATTTGAAAACCGATTCTCTACGAATAACAAAATCCGCAAACGCTCCATTTGTGAAAGAAGGGGCTAGCTACGGAGGTTGGCTGGCAAGGTCATTCATGTTCCTACCCGGAAAATCGATGGAAGAGCGCAGCACTCGATTGGTTGTTTCAATGGCCTTTACCAGCGATGAGCCCACAGACCTAAAAACAAGTGATTTAATTGCCTATGAAGTATTGTCCACAAAAAAAACAACCCTACTATCCTTCGGTCTTTCAAGCAGACGCTACATACTGGATAAATATTTATTCCAGTTTGGAGAGGATGAAGATGTACCTTCGGGTAGAAAGGTTCAATTAACCTCCGGTTATGAGATCGGAGTACAAACAAACAGATATTACCTAGGCGGATCAGCTGCTGCAGGCGGATATATCCGAAATAGTTTTTACGCCTCATGCCATTTGGATATTGGGGCTTTTTTGAAAAATGGCAATCGACAAGACGATGTTTTGAAGTCAAAGGCATTTGCCTTCTCACCTCTAATCAATTTGGGCAAATGGAGAATTAGATTCATCGGAGAAGTGGACTACGTTAAATACAAAAACCAGTTATATTACCGTCCACTGAACTTGCAGCAGGATCGCTTGCTGCCAGGATACCGTTCTGGGACTCCTGAGGGATTGGAACGGTTTGGTTTGAATGCCACTGCCGTTCTTTTTAATCCATTTGAATGGCTAGGCTTCAAAATAACCCCTTTGATTTATGCAGGGGCTGGAGTCGTAGCTGAAAGCGATGGTTTATTGTTTAATTCGCCTTGGGTTGGCGTATGGGGTGGCGGCATGGCCATCTCAAACAAATTCCTGGCCCAATCCGATTTCAAGATAATATTGGCATTTTTTCCAAACCAGAATGAGACATACCGTATAGGTTCAATCAGTGCATGGCAATATAGCTTCATGGATTTCGATTTTACCAAGCCAGAGGTGCTAAATTGAAACTGAAAAACTATTTTTACCTTTAATAAACCAACTTTTACTCATATGCCAAGAGCTATTATTCAATTGTTCCTAGCAGTTGCTGTCTGGTGTTTAGAGATGCCGACAGCATCGGCACAATGTGTTCCAAACACCTCCTATCCGGGAGCTGGCATTTATCCCGACACTCTACCAGATGCAACAGCGGGAGTAGCCTATGATCAGGATGTAACCTTTGTGATGCTTACCGATACTTTGGGTCTGACAATATTTGATTACACTATAACCAACATCAGTGGACTTCCCATAGGATTGAATTGGCAATGCAACAATTTTCAAAACGGTTGCACTTACGATCCGGCTGTTTCAATATATGGATGCGTGAATATATCCGGCACACCGGTTGTTCCTGGCACATTTACCTTTACTGTAACCGTGGTTGCAAACGTACAATTGGCCGGATTGCAAACAATAAACTTCGACAGGCCGTTGTCGGTACTACCCGCCAATGTCTCTAACCCGGGATTTGCCATGACCAACAACGTGGGATGCTCGCCTCTTACGGTAAGCTTCTCAAATAACAATCCAGGCCAAGCGGCATACGCGTGGGACTTCGGAAACGGCTTGCAAAGCAATGTGGAGAACCCTCCGGCACAAACCTACACAACACCTGGAACCTACTTTGTATCACAAACAGTTACTCCCAATATTGTTCCCGATTATTATCTAACCAACATCACCGTAACGGGAATCCCCAACAACTACGGAGGTCCTATCGATGACCCAGACCCTTACTTTCTGCTGTATGATCCGTCTGGGGCTCAAATCTATGATTCACGACCTGCCCTCAATGGCGTATTCCCTCCTTACTCATGGAATACACCCAACATACTTCTTTCCAATGGAAACTATACCGTACATGTGTGGGATGAGGATGGGGGGTTGTTCGGCGCCGATGACGATTTGGGAGCCATCAGCTTTGCCGGTCAAGGAAACTCCGGCTCCGCAACGGGATCCGTGGGTGGGGCCTCCGGCACCTTGGTGGTGAATTATACGATTTTTCAAACACCTATCGTTCCATTGGTGGCCACAGACACCATCATCGTTTATGCCACGCCACCCATACCCAGCATCAATCCAGTCGGGCCCATCAACATCTGTGAAGGCACTCCATTGGATCTAATTGCAAGCGATACCACCAATGCCCTTCAATGGTATGAAAGCGGATCGCTCATCGTCGGCGCCACGTCTATGACATTCAACCCAAGCACCTCCGGTAATTATTCAGTGATCACAACCACGGCACAAGGCTGCACATCGGGCTCCACCATTACACAAGTAACCATTAACCCGCTACCAGCAAAGCCCACCTTTTTCATCAACGGCAACACATTTACGACTGGAGTTAATGGTCTCACATTGCAATGGTTCTTGAATGGCAACTCCATACCTGGAGCTACATTAAACACCTATACAGCTCAAACCGGCGGCACCTATGTGCTTTGCGGAACGGATTCAAACGGATGCACAAATTGCTCCGACTCTTTGGTTTTTTCAGGAGTGGGATTGAACGAACACCTCGACTTTTCATTTTCAATATTTCCGAACCCTAGCAATGGTTCATTCACGATAAAACCTGATTTTCCTGAAAATGCAGGCGAATATGATTTATCAGTTGCCGACTTGGCAGGCAGAGTAATTTATTTGGAAAAAACTGTCACGGGCACTAGGGATATCCATTTACCGAACATTACACCAGGAACCTACCAAATAATCTTCCGGCAGAATGGAAAGCAATCCATTTCAAAATTAATTGTGACAAGACTGTAGCGTATGGCCGAGAATGAAATACCAATTAAGCCAATTCCATTATTTGGAATCGAGCATTTTTATCGTGTTTCCGATATCGGTTTCTTTTTGGATAAGGATAGCGGTGAATTGAATGCCGATTTATTAGACAAGGATTTCAAGGAGCAGAATTTATTGGAAAGTAAGGAAAGAGCGCTGACTTACTTCATGGAATTGGTGACAGAATTACTTCTTCAAGGTAAATATATCCTGCCCTACAAAGGAGAGGTAAACTGGGAAAAATGCAAACCCGAGGCACACAAAATCACGCTTTCGTTAATCAAATTACATCCGGACGGATCAGAAGAGGATTTTCTGTTAATTGGAGGAACCGAGGATGGTATGGCTGATGCACGCATGGAAGAACAGATAACCTTTGTGATACACAAAAAGTCAGGGATGTTACATTAGCAACAATAATTACCTCGACCTAAGCCACGCCAAACCAATTTTTGAAATATTTTAGTACTTTCGCAATCCATTTCATGATGCCCGGGTGGCGGAATTGGTAGACGCGCTGGTCTCAAACACCAGTGATAGCAATATCGTATCGGTTCGACCCCGATCCCGGGTACCACCAAAAAGCCATGTTTATCGCATGGCTTTTTGTTTTTTCATAACTTTTTGTTGTTTAGTCCGTAAAATGCGGATGAGGTAACAAAAAACTCTTGGCGAATCGGATTTTATAAATTAAATTTCGACACCAAAACCTAACCATTTTACGTTTTAATACAATGGGGGAAAAACATATCCTATTTCGTGTCACAACAGGTTTCTTGATTCCTTTACACGTTAAGGCATCGGCTATATTGTTGTTATTCTTGCTCTTTATATATCCAATAGCATCGAAAAGTCAAACCACTACAATCGTTGACCCAAATGGCGCAGGAGGATTCGAATTGGGAACAACATGGGCAGCCAATGGTTGGACCGTCGTCAATGGCACGAATGCAACTAACAGATGGTTTGTCGGTACAGCGGCAACAGGTCTCACTGGTGTAAATTGCGCCTATGTGGGTACCGGGGCAAACAACAATAATTATGACCCTTTGGCAACTTCTGTGAATCATTTTTATAGAGACGTGACCTTTCCCGCCGGCCAATCGAATGTTACTCTTAATTTTTCTTGGAAAGGCTATGGCGAATCAACATACGATTATATACGAATATATGTTGTTCCCACAGGGACAACGCCTGTGGTTGGCACCCTTTTGACATCTGGTCAGATTGGAGGTGATTATAATTTGAGTTCGATCTGGCAAAACGCCACTATTACGCTGCCATCCAACCTTGCCGGAACCACACAAAGACTAGTATTTACTTGGCGCAATGACGGAAGTGTTGGAACGAACCCAGCAGCTGCAATTGACAATGTCTCGCTTGTATCCACATCAAATGCCCCAAGCTGCTCTCAGCTGTTAAGTACAGGATTTGTCACTGTTCCCTCCCTCCCCTACAACTCAGGAACAGGAACCACATGCGGGGCTGGCAATGACCTAACCTCTGCCAATACCAATGTTTGCGGATCAACATCATACCTTGGTGGAGAAGACAGGGTTTGGGCCTTCACCCCATCGGCCTCTGGACAAATCTCCATAGACCTAAACGCTCCGTCTGCAAGCTATACTGGCTTGATGTTATATCAAGGGTGTCCCTTGACCTCTTCAGGAAATGGTGTTTGCATTGCACAATCCCAAAGTTCATCTGGCAGCAAGACACTTTGTGTAACAGTAACTGCCAATATTACCTACTATTTGGTTCTTGATTCGTGGCCTTCGCCTACTTGTAACGCCTACAACAATCTCTCTATTTCATCACCCTCAGGAGGTGCACAATCGTGCTCTTCACTTTTGGGGACCGGATTTACGAATGTTGCTACACTTCCATACAGTTCCGGAGCAGGTACAACATGTGGTCAGATAAACGATTTGACTCCGACAAACACCGCAACTTGTGGATCCACCCTTTACTTTGATGGCGAAGACCGTGTTTGGGCATTTACCCCAGCATCATCCGGACAAATCACGATTAATCTCGACGCGCCAAATGCCACCTGGACAGGACTAATGCTTTACCAGGGTTGTCCGGTTTCAGCCCCTTGTAGTGGCCCATCCTCAGCGACCTGCATCATCCAAAGTCAAAGCGCAATTGGAAGTAAATCCATTTGCGTTACTGTTTCAGCAGGAGTCACATACTACTTGATACTGGATTCGTATCCATCTCCCACATGCAATGCCTACAATAACCTTTCAATTTCAGCTCCTTCAACTGGCGGAGGTGCTTCTTGCGCTTCCCTACTTGGTAATGGCTATACTAACATAACCTCTCTTCCATACAACTCAGGTTCGGGAACCACATGCGGCCTTGGCAATGACCTAACTTCTACAAATACCGCTACATGTGGCGCCACTTACTATTTGGATGGAGAGGACCAGGTATGGGCTTTCACACCAACAACAACCGGTCAAATCACTATCGATTTAAACGCACCTTCGGCAACATATACAGGATTAATGCTTTATCAAGGATGCCCAACCGCAGGTCCTTGTGGAGGTGTATCATCCGCCATTTGCATCGCCCAATCACAAAGCTTTGCAGGAAGCAAATCCTTTTGCGTAAACGTTACAGCTAATGTTACTTATTACCTTGTATTGGATTCTTGGCCTTCGCCTGCTTGTAATCCTTACACCAATCTTTCCATTTCAGCTGTGATCGCCGGTGCACAGGGAACCGTATGCTCGAATGCCATTCCTTTAGGAGCACTTCCTGCCACGCTGAACAACCAAAACACCGCATGTTCAGGGAATGAATACACCGCGGCTACTGCCGGAATTTGCAATGGAACTTTCGCAGCTGGAGAGGATCGCGTGTATTCACTCACGGTGACATCATCCCAATGTGTTGGTGTTACAGTGACCAACGCAAGCAGCAACGATGTTGGATTCGCTGTTTACCAAGGATGCCCTGGTACTGCAGGAGCCGTTTGCATTGGAAGCGGGGGGGGCGCCACTCTGGGAACATTGTCGGGAACCGTAACGCTGCCATCTGCCGGCACCTATTTCATCATTATAGATTCTCACAACCCGACTTCATCGTTATCATATAATCTTCAAGTCTCTTCTTTCGGCTCGGGCGCTCCCAATGATCGGCCATTCCAAGCGATAGGAATACCCTTTAACATTACCACTCCTGGCAACAACAGTTGTTCTGGAAACGCAGATGAACCTGGTCAACCATCGTGTTTCGGACCTATTGGTGCAAACACTATGAATACCGTATGGTATAGTTTTGTTGCTCCCGGCTCAGGTTGCGTAAAAATGCGGACCGGTCTTGGCACCCTCACCAACACGCAAATCGCTGTTTATGGCCCCGTGACCGGATCCGTAGCCGCAGGAGCGGGATCTACACTGCCATTTCTGGCTTGCAACGACGACCTGCCTCCATGCGGAACGAACAGCTACCCTACTTCACTAGTTGAATTAACCGGACTAACTCCAGGAATGACCTATTACATTTCAGTTGATGGGTATGGTGGACAAACAGGTTCGTTTACATTGTTTGTGATGGATTCAGGAACAGGTGGCACTTTACCTTTCCCTCCTACACCGGGCCAAGATTGTTCCGTTTCATTTCCTGTTTGTGATGCAAGCATTTCCGTTCCCGATCCGGGCCCGCAAGCCGTAGGTAGTTCATGTGAATTCGGTAGCGGTATCAATTGTCTTGCATCAGGCGAACGAGGCTCATATTGGTATCGTATAAACATTGCAGCCAATGGATTCTTGGAATTCGATATTGTTCCAAACGATTGGCCAGGGGCTCCATCCACCACGGCAACCGATTACGATTTTGGAGTATGGCGAACTCGTACAGCAGGTACTCCCGGACCAGCAGACTGTAACAACCTAGCCTCTGTTCCTCCAATCTCATGTAACTATAGCTTTTTAGGTGTTACAGGATGTTTCAGCGCAACCGCGGGCACAGCTCCTGCAGCTTACCCAGGATTTGGAGGAGCTTATCAACCCCGAATTCCAGTAAGTGCTGGCGACGAATACCTGATTATCGTTTCCAACTTCACCAATAGTACGTCTGGCTTTACTTTGAGCTTCTCCACCAATACGCCTCTGGCTTCAAATCCACCAACAGGAGGCACCCTTGTTTGGACTGGATCCCTGAATAATGATTGGTACAATCCGGAAAACTGGGGAGGTTGCGCCATACCAAAATGCACTTATAATGTGGCAATACCTCCCGTGGCAAATCAACCTTCCATAACTGGAACATCTGCAACCGTTGGAAGTATCGATATCTCTGCCGGGGCAACAATAACCTTACAGGCGGGTACACAACTCAAGGTTTGCAACAATTTCATAAATAACGGTTCCATAATTGCGCAAGCTGGTTCCACACTGGTCCTGCAGAGCGATTCAATCGTGCAAAACCAATACATGACCGGTAGTATGACTGGTTCAAATAGGCTTTGGAATGTTGTCATCAACAAGCCTTCCAATGCCAACGGCAACACCGTCTTTTTGAACAATGACCTAGACAACGCAGGAGATTTCACAGTGGGCTCCTCAGCCAACTATGCAGGCGGTGTTTTCAGCGCGTTAAATCGCGTACATCGTGTCGGAGGCAACTTCTCTGTTTATTACGCTGCAACTCCATATGCCACCTACAGCGCCACAGGCAGTACGCTTGAATTTAACGGCGCCATTTCTCAAAACTACTTCAATCGTGGTGCGCTCAACAATGTAGTAATGAATCATACCGGACCTGGACTCACGCTCGGCAATAGTGGAGCTACAGATTGGATGGTGGTTACAGGAAATTTGACTCTCAATCAAGGTAAAATAATTACCTCCGCCGCAAACAGAGTCAATGTCTTGAATAGTGCTCCTGCAGCGGTCAATCAAGGAGCCATTAGCAGTTTTGTGGATGGAAATTTGCGCAGGTCTTTCGCCTCGATTGGAGGATCTTATGACTTCCCTGTTGGTTCGGCAACAAAAGGCTATCAACGTATCAACTTTAATTTTCCGAGCGGCAATGACCGCACATATGCAATTGCTTCGTTTGCAAACGCAGCTCCGGCTACGCCAAGTCCAGCATTAGGTCCGGAATGCCTTTACAGTACGTACGATCAAGCGCCGTTGAACAATGGATATTGGTTGGTAAGTGCAGTTCCAGCCACAGGGGCGGCCACATTCAACGCTACCGCCTACCCTACCAATTATTCGAATGCCACTTTGGGATATACACTCATGCTGCGTGCAACAGGAACTTCTGCTTGGGGCCTCGAAGGCACATGCGTTTTTCCTGGTCCCATTACAGCCATTCAGCGAAATGGCATGACCACTTTGGGAACTAATACCGGATTTTCTGTTGCTCAATCCCTATCTCCACTTCCCATATCACTACTTGATTTAAGAGCTACTCCTGCCGAAAACAAGATCCTAATCAATTGGTCCACCGCTAGCGAAACCAACAATGCTGGATTTTACCTTGAAAAAAGCACACAGGGCGACTCATTCAGTCAAATCGGTTGGATTCCAGGACATGGAACCACCAACACACAGTACGACTACCAATTCATAGATTCAGAAGTTGAAAAGAACAGAACCTACTACTATAGGCTCAAACAAATAGATTTTGATGGCACTTCGAGTTATTCTGATATAGTTTCTGCCAGGCTATCCGGACAAGGTGTCCAGGTTTCAGCGTGGCCGAACCCATTCAATACCTCAACCAATCTGATAATCAACCTACAGCAAGACAAGTTTGTTGAGGCATGGGTGGTTAATGCCATAGGACAAGAAGTTGATCAATTAACCCGGAAAGAACTTTCCAAAGGGTCACATCCTTTCATCTTTGATCTTCAAGCAAAAAACTGCAAACCAGGCATTTACACAGTAATTGTTAAGGTTGATGATGAGGTTTTCAGATTGCGCGTTGTAGCCTACGACCACTAACCAACCTTTGCAGGGGGCGGATTTTCAGAATTCCTTTATTTTCAAACTGAAAGACTTTGAAATAACGCCATTTTTTCGTTATTTTGCATCCCATTTTGAAAATCGTCTATGGCTAGGGAAGTCAAAATATTTTCAGGAACCGCTTCACGGTATCTTGCTGAGCAAATCGCTGAACAATACGGCGCACCGCTTGGCAATGTAATCGTTAGTCGCTTTTCTGACGGTGAAGTTTCCCCTCATTTTGATGAGAGTGTGCGCGGTTGCGATGTGTTCATTATCCAATCAACATTTGCCCCGACAGAAAACCTATTCGAGCTATTGATGTTGATTGATGCCGCCAACAGGGCTTCTGCACATTACATTACAGCAGTTATACCCTACTTCGGATATGCGCGTTCAGACCGAAAAGACAAGCCAAGGGTTGCAATTGGATCCAAACTAGTTGCCAATCTGCTCAGTGCTGCCGGTGTAACGCGTGTGATGACGATGGACCTGCATGCACCACAGATCCAAGGTTTTTTTGACATCCCAGTTGACCACCTCGATGCTTCCTCTGTTTTCGTTCCCTATATCAAAGGATTGAATTTGGAAAACCTGATCATTGCAGCTCCGGATATGGGCGGTGTACATCGTGCCAGGGAATATGCCAAATACTTCAGCGCAGACATGGTGATTTGCGACAAACACCGCAAACGCGCCAACGAAGTGGAGAGCATGACCTTGATTGGAGATGTTGAAGGGAAAAACGTTATACTGGTAGACGATATTGTAGATACTGCAGGAACACTCTCGAAGGCATCTCAAATGATTATGGACCGAGGAGCGAAAAGCGTTCGTGCTTTTTGTACCCATCCTGTATTGTCAGGCAGGGCCTATGAGCGAGTTGAGGAATCAGCACTTACTGAATTGATAGTTTGTGACACGATTCCCCTTCGCCAACAATCGGCTAAGATCACCGCACTACCAACAGCCGAACTCTTTGCACAAGCCATCAACAGGGTGTATTCTTATAAATCAATCAGCACCCTTTTCATAAAAGCATAACCCATCTATTACTAAATAATCTTTCAGTCATGAAATCATTTGAATTAAACGCCACCAAACGCACATCTTTAACCAAGCAAGAAACCAAAAAACTTCGTGATACCGGAATGGTACCTTGTGTCTTGTATGGCGGCTCCGAAAACATCCACTTCCACGCACCTGTGTTGGATTTCAGAGGTTTGGTTTATACTCCGGAAGTTTTTACGGTAAACATCAATGTGGATGGCAAAACCTTCAAAGCCGTAATGCAGGAAATACAGTTCCATCCTGTAAATGACAGCTTGATGCATATCGACTTTTTGGAAATCAATCCTGGCAAGCCCGTAATCATGCACGTTCCCGTTAAAATCAATGGAACATCTGAAGGCCAGCGCCAAGGAGGAAAGTTAATCACCAAGGCTCGCAAACTCAAGGTTAAGGCTTTGGCAAACCACTTACCAGATGCCGTTGATGTGGATATCACATCTCTCCAAATAGGACAATCCGTACGCGTAAGTGACCTCAAAATTGAAGGTGTAGAATTCTTAGACTCTCCAAACAATATTTTAGTTGGCGTACGTACCACTAGAAATGTGGTTGAGAACGCTGCTACAGTGGCTAAAGGCAAATAATCCTGATACCTTCCACCATTCGTGAAATTTCTTGTGGTTGGATTGGGTAATCCTGGTGCCGAATACAATGGCACACGCCATAATATTGGCTTCGCTGTAGTCGATTTGTTAGCCGATTTGGCCGGAGTTCCTTTTACTTCTGAAAGATTAGGTTCCGTATCCAGAATAAAAATTCGCGGCAAACAGGTCACACTGTTAAAGCCTAACACCTACATGAACCTAAGTGGAAAGGCTGTAAATTATTGGTTGCAACACGAACAAATCCCAGTAGCCAACCTGATAGTGGTAACCGATGATTTGTCTTTACCGGTTGGTTCCATAAGAATAAGATTGAAGGGAAGCGATGGCGGCCATAATGGATTAAAAAGCATCAATGAAACCTTGAATTCAACAGATTATGCCCGTTTAAGGTTTGGACTTGGAAGTCAATTCCCAAAAGGAAAGCAGGCAGATTATGTTTTAAGTGTCTGGGCTAATGACGAAGTCGCCTTAATAAAAGAAAAAACAAAACGTTCGTCAGAAGCTATAACTCACTATATATCAGCAGGTCCAGTCTTCGCAATGAACCAATTCAACGACTGAGAGGTTACAATATTGCAAGATTTGGTATCAAAATTGTGGAATTTGAAATATATTTAACCTAAATTGATATTATCAAACCTTAAAAAGATGAATAGAAAAGTACTTGCCTTGATGATTACCTGCGTCTGTCTGCTCCCTTTGGGTGGGTCTTTTGCACAAAACGTTATCCTGAGCTGTGGATTTGACAATTATGCTGGAACTCTAGCTACCGTTCCAGCAGGATTCTCCATCACGTGGAACTCCACATCAAACACAACGCCCGGCCCATCTGCTTCATTTTATATTTCGTCCGGCAACTTTGGTTCATCGGCACCCTCTTACAAATTCGGTGTAGATAGCGCTACCATGGTGACTCCCTATGTCTCCAATGCCGACTCGCTGTCATTCTGGGCAAAAGGAAACAGTATTTCCGGACCTAGCACCTTGTATGTGTCTTATAGCACTGACAGCATTAATTGGACTCCTATCACTTCCATAAACAACCTACCAACTGCATCCACAACGCTGAGCATACCGCTGCAACAGATTTCTGGTTACATTAAGTTTTTCTATGATAAGGATGTTGGCAACTTAGGAATGGATGATTTGAAAATCTACAGTTCAACCGTAGGCTTGAATGAAAATCAGTCAAAAGATGAGATTTCCGTTTATCCAAGCCCTACAACTGGACCTCTCAACATCCGATTGACTGAAAAGACCGGTGTTGTGCCTATGGTAGAAGTTTATGACATAGTTGGCAACAAAGTTTATTCAGCATTCGCTGAACGTCGTGGAAAAGGTCTTTATACGATTGATTTAAGCGGACGCAATAAAGGATATTATTTCTTGAAGATCCGTAATGGTAGCCAAATCACCACCAGAAGGATTTCTCTTATCAATTGATTTTTTGATCAACACTTTATATTAAGCAAAACGCCCGATTAACTATCGGGCGTTTTGCTTTTTTCCTTTTATTATTCAATCGATTCTTGGTGCTCGCAACAAATCGCGCATAATTACGGGAACACTAGTAGCATCCACACGCTCTTGTTGCATGTTATCACGGTGACGGATCGTGACCGTTCCATCTTCCAATGTTTGATGATCGACCGTAATGCAAAGGGGGGTACCTATTGCATCTTGGCGACGATAACGCTTGCCAATTGAATCTTTTTCGTCGTATTGACAAAGATGGTCAGCTTTAATTGCGCCCATTATTTCACGAGCCTTTTCAGGCAAACCGTCCTTTTTGACCAAAGGCATCACAGCAGCCTTTACAGGCGCCAAGAAGGAAGGTATGCGAAGTACAACGCGTTCGGATCCATCTTCTAACTTCTCCTCGCAATATGATTGAGAAAGTATTGCAAGAAACATCCGGTCCAAACCAACAGAAGTTTCCACGACATACGGAACATAGCTCTCATTCAACTCAGGGTCGAAATACTGCAGCTTTTTTCCGGAATGAGCCTCATGCGACTTTAAATCAAAGTCGGTCCTTGAGTGAATACCCTCCAACTCTTTAAAGCCGAAGGGAAACATGAATTCAATATCACAAGCTGCATTGGCATAATGTGCCAACTTGATATGGTCATGGAAACGATGGCTATCGGAACCAAAACCCATAGAGCGATGCCATTTCATCCTGGTGGTTTTCCAATATTCATACCACTGCATCTCGGTTCCTGGCTTTACGAAGTATTGCATCTCCATCTGCTCAAACTCACGCATTCGGAAAATGAACTGCCTAGCAACAATCTCGTTCCTGAAAGCCTTTCCGGTTTGTGCAATCCCGAAGGGCACCTTCATGCGGCCTGTTTTATATACGTTCAGGAAGTTCACAAAAATCCCTTGTGCTGTCTCTGGTCTTAAGTAAAGTGAAGAAGAGTCCTCGCTAACAGATCCCATCTGAGTGGAAAACATCAGGTTGAACTGGCGAACATCGGTCCAGTTGCGTGTTCCTGAAACCGGGCAAACAATTTCCAAATCCACAATTATCTGCTTAACCGCAGACATGTCGGAAGCGTCCATAGCATCCTTGAATCTGGAGTTGATAGTATCAATCTTGGATTGGTTCTCCAATACCCGTGGGTTAGTTGCTCGAAATTGTTCCTCGTTAAATGCATCTCCAAAGCGGTCGCGCGCCTTTGATACCTCTTTGTTTATTTTTCCTTCAATCTTGGCTACATGATCTTCTATCAGCACATCGGCACGATAGCGCTTTTTTGAATCCTTATTGTCAATCAAAGGGTCATTAAAGGCATCTACGTGACCGGAGGCCTTCCAAGTGGTTGGATGCATAAAGATGGCAGCATCAATGCCTACTATATTCTCATGAAGCCGGGTCATGGAGTTCCACCAATAGGCCCTGATATTGTTTTTCAGCTCGGAACCATATTGCCCGTAATCATACACGGCGCTTAGTCCGTCGTATATCTCGCTTGATGGAAAAACGAAACCATATTCCTTGCAATGGGAAACCAGGTTTTTAAAAAAATCTTCATTGTTTGCCGCCATAAGGCAAAATTAAGCAATTGGACCTATTTGGCGCCCCAAAGTCTTTGGACACCGCGACGGAGGTCGAATTTATAAGCCAGCTCGAGCCCAATGAAACTGTGTGCGTCTTTGCTGGAAGGGTTTCCCCTTGGGCTCACCCCAACGCCATTAGGATTTCCCCTTCCGAGTCCACTTGGATCTGAAATATATAAAGCCAACTCTTGCATGTTTTGATTACCCGGGTACGAGGAGGCGATTTCGGAATAGGTTGGATATCGATCGCTAACGTCATCAATGAAGTCTGAGAAAAACATATAATACCCACATTCTATCGAAAGTGTAATCTGCTTGGTCATTCCGTAACGCAGACCAAACCCTAGAGGAATGGCCAAATTTGTTTTACTGCCAAGTTTAGTCAGTTTTCCCTCACCAGATCCCGTACCACCTTCCGTATACCAGTCTGTTAAATCCGTCTCGTATTCGCCATCCTTTTCAATGATATCCCCTTGGGACCCTGGCCCACTGTATGCAATATCCCGTATGGTGCCATCAGGCCAATAATGATATCGGTTCTCCATTGAAATAGAACCACGGAACAAATCCGCCTTTGGGGTTCCATGGTAAACTCCCAAGCCAGTAAAAAAGAAAAAGGCAGGAGGCTGCATATATAATGGGATTCGTGGGTTATTGTAATAGGTATAGGTTACATGGGTAGACAAGCCAAATAAGTCGTTTCTAAAGCCGATACCTCGTCCAAAATTCCTCAATTCAAAACCTTCGCGTCCGCCAAAAGGCATGACTTCATCGATCTGCAAACGATTCCAAGAAAGCCTGACCTCAGCCGATACGGAACGATAAAGATTGCCGCTATAAGCTCCTGGTTTGAGGAAATTTCGAAAAGTAAGGGCGAATCCTGGCTGGGTAGAATTGGCTTGAAACCAATCATCATGACCCAAATCGCCGTAATAGTTGGTTATTCCACCAGCCATACCGATCTCAACTTTACCTTGTGCAAGTATTCCAGATGGAAACAAAGCCAAAATGGAAATGGCCAAAAAGATAGTCCTCATTTGTTCAACATTTGAAAATCTAATTTAGCAAAAACAGATGGTTAGTAGTATTGCTAATCGAAAAAATCCTCAAATAAGTTGGTATAATATGGGTTTTGAGGGACTAGCGTCGTTTTCCAGTGAAGTTATCATCAGATTCAGCAAATAGCTGCCATCTGCAACATGGTCAGGAACGAAAATCAGCTCTGTAATGGTTGTTCCGAAACGCGGCGAATCTGGATATTGCCAAAAGGCGTGATGTGCATCCAGTCGACCTCCATCACGTTCACGATCTACAGAAGGAAGGTCTAAAAGAAGGTGTTTGACACCCCTTTTAACCAAATGCTGCATAACTTCTAAATCGAAGTATGGTGGATTTGAATTCGAATATTGGCGAGATAGTTTGGAGGAGTCATTAGGCAATGTTCGAATAACCATTGCGGACGAAGCAGGATGCGTCGACATAGCAGAAAGGCAATCCATCGTAACTACTAAATCATCTCCTATTGCAACAGGTGTGACCGAAACCACGTCAGCAATAAAAAAAAAGGACTTTAACTCCTGGTTCAATGAAATATCCTCTCTGGAAATATGTCCCATACATTCGGTATGTGTTCCATTACCATGCGGATTTAAGTAAATGTTCCTGAAGTTAACGGATCCGCCGCATTTCACATCTCCCACCCAATCACCCATGCGAACAGGTTCTATCCTTACTGGCTCACAATACCATGCATTCACGTTTGCCGGTCCAGCCGTTAGCGGTATGGAAATGTCGATCGGCTTGGAAAAATCCACGCTTATTTCATAACCATCAACTTGCAAAGTCGCATTCATTCGGATTGCATTTCTTAATTATCATTCAATCCAAAATTAACGATAATTTGGCTTAGATACCCGGATTTTCATTTCTAAAACGGAGAAAAATCAATCAATCCAAAACAAATCCGAGGCAATACGATCGGCTAAGAATTGTCCTTTTCTAGTCAGAGCATATCGGTTATTATGTTCAAGGACGGACCCCTCATCCAAATGCACCATTATCAATTTGGTAAAGTGATCTTGCATCTGCGCTCCAAATCGTGAGACCAACTCATTCACATCAACGCCTTCCAAAGTACGAAGCCTGGTCATAACAAACTCATTGTACTTGTCTGTATTCGATAAATGCTCCAGCTTGAACGGAACTTCGTTTTTGGAAATGGCATCTACATAAGCCGAGTTGTTTGACACATTCCATTGCCTGGAATATCCGTTGTAAGAGTGGGCGGACGGCCCAACTCCCATGTAGTGAATATCGCTCCAATATCGGCTGTTGTGTTTCGACCTGAACCCTGGTTTAGCGAAGTTGGAAATCTCGTAATGCTCGAAACCATTTGAAACTGCAGCCTCCATTAGGTATCCGAATTGCTCAAGATAATGCTCATCCGATGGAATTGTGACTTGTCCCGTGGATACCAATTTATTCAACTTTGTTTTTGGCTCCAAAGTAAGACCGTAACAGGAAAGGTGGCTTACAGGCAATGAAAAAGCGAACTCAAGGTTTTTGGCCCAACGTACTAAATCGGAACCGGGAATCCCGTAAATCAAATCGATGCTCAAATTATCAAAACCTGCCGCCTTGGCATTATGAATCGATGCAACCGCCTCACTCGATGAGTGGGCACGGTTCATGAACAACAGCTCATCGTCAAAAAAAGACTGAGTGCCTATGCTCAAGCGGTTGATGGGAGTAGCGGATAACTCAGTCAATTTTTCACGAGTTAAATCATCCGGGTTGGCTTCAAGAGTAATTTCGACATCTTGATCCAGAACGAAATTCGCATTGATCACATTGAAAATGCGATCGAGTTGGGTTTTGTCTAGTATGGATGGCGTGCCCCCTCCAAAATAAACGGTTTTCAATGGTTGCGCAGCATCGAGGTATTCCCTTCGTATTTCTATTTCCCTGCAAAGAGCTGAGACCATGCGGTCTATTCCATTTGTGTTTACTGAAAAGTGAAAATCACAATAGACACAGGCTTTATTGCAATATGGGATATGGATATAAAGCAACTCTTAAAAAATGTCAAGCAACTTGCTTTGGAAGTACAATTCTGAAAGTAGTTCCCTTTTTAGGTTCCGAATTTTTTACAAAAATCTTTCCGGCGTGGTACTCTTCTACTATTCGTTTGGAAAGGGAAAGCCCTAGCCCCCATCCTCTGCTCTTTGAGGTATAGCCAGGTTTGAAAACAGTTTGGTATTTGGATTTTGGGATGCCTTTACCGGTATCGGAAACATCGATATAAACGAATTGCGACTGATCGGTTATTGTTGCCGTAATTGCACCTTGCCCTTCCATGGCATCAACCGCGTTTTTAAAAAGGTTTTCCAGTACCCATTCGAACAGCGGAATGTTCATCGGAGCCAACACATCGTGTGAAGGAGGCTTATTTAAATTGAATGAAACCTTGGAGGATGTTCTAGGGGAAAAATATTCCATGGTTTTCTCCACTACCATACTCACATTCTCCTTCTTCAAAACCGGAGATGAGCCGATTTTGGAAAAGCGATCAGATATGGTATTCAAACGTGCAACATCCTTCTCGATTTCCCTGGTTGCAATGTTTGATTCGTCTTTCGACTTCAAATATTCAACCCAAGCCATAAGCGATGAAAGAGGTGTTCCAAGTTGGTGTGCTGTCTCCTTGGCCATACCAACCCATACTTGGTTTTGCTCCGCCTTACGTGACGTGCTAAATGCGAGATATGAAACCAACAGGAATAGACTAATGACACCCAATTGAAAATATGGATACCACCGTAGCTGTCTAATAATGATTGAATCTTGGTAATAAATGATGTTTTTTTCTCCATTGTCACCCAATGGAATGACAATAGGTTCCTTTTCGGATTTCATTTGTTTCAGCTGCAAGTCGCGCCACACAACATCATTGTTCAACTTGGCTGTGTCAATATTTTCAGAACTGAGGATTTCATCGCGCTCATTGGTCAATATCCTCGGAATCGTTTTGTTACTGGTAAGAACATCCAATACAAAAGTCACATCACCATGGTCATTTGGATTTTGAACCGCTTGGCGAACAGCTGAGGCCCAAAGCTCTACATTTTTCTTTTCCTGTTCGGACAGTTGCTTCACCAAATCATTTGTATACCACATGGAAGCCACCCCAATCGAAACGGCCACCATAAGCAGTGCCATTTTCCAACGTTGCTTCCGAGTATAAATGTTCATTGGGGATAAAAAAGGTGTTCAGTAATGTTACAAAAATAAGACTAATCTTCGGTTTCCAACTCGAGTTCCTTAGGTGGATTACCAGTCTTTTCCTTATTACCGGCGTTTTCAGGGTTTTTAGAGCTTCCAAACTCTTTCTTCAATAGATCGCGAATGGTGTTACGCTCCTTACGAATCTCGTCTGAAATTTTCTGTTCGGTACCCTTTCGATCCCATGTGAACTTGGGGTCTGAGGCTGGCCCTTTCATTGATAGGTAGATCCTAGGCCTACCTAGGCCGTCATCCTCAATGGTTCCAAATTCCGTATTCATCTGTTTCACTTTACGGCCGAGTATTTGGGAAAGATATAGCCCCAATTTGTAATCAACCATATTGTCAAATGTATGTGTTCCGCTGGCGGTCAAATCCAATGCGGAGCTTCTGATATCCATCACCGGTATGATGATTTTTCGGTCACGAATCTCGATGGTATTGGTTAGGTTTGAAAACCGGATTGTTTCAAGATCGGAGCCCTTGAGATATTTTGAAAGGGCTAGCATAGGTTTGAAACGGATCAATTCTCCATTATCAATGGAAATGTCGCTTTTAGCAACCACGGAACGCTCATCGAGATTCAAAGCCTTGTCCCACTTGGATTGGAAATCAACATTTGCGGAGAGCCGACCTTTGAGATTTTTATCGATGAGGATTTCTTGTCCGAAGTTCCCCATCTGTTGAAATAGAGAAGTGATATCCACGCTCCTAATTTGAGAAACGCAGGAAACTCCTATGGTTTCCGATGACGATCCGTCGATGGTTCCAGATAACTGTATGTCACCTCCGCAGGCATCGAATGAAAGAGCAGTTGACGAAACTTTGGACTCCTGAACAACCAAGGACCCTTTGATGTTGGCCGAATTGAATTTTCTGAAATTGAGCTTTGCGATATCAAGCTCTAGTGCAAACCGATGCTTATTGGTTATCTCCAATGCAAACGAGTCGTCATCGGATGTGTTTCCAGACAAAAGCTGATCCAAATCGATGTTACTCGATTGAAGCTTGGCGTCTACATCTACAAGTTGATCCTCCAAAAGGAAATATCCCACAAGATTGTTAAAGCTTCCTGTAAAGGAAAAGTCACTAGCTCCTACAACACCTTGAAGGCGTTCTAAAACCATGTCATTACCTCTCAAATGAAGGCTGCCGTTCAGTTCGTTGAAGTCGATAGGACTTCCCTTAAGTTTTATGGCTGCGTTATTGAATGAAAGCGTTCCATTCGATTTATATGTGGATTTTTCATTGGCAATACCGTTGAAATTGATATCTGCACTCATTTCGCCCGAAAGCGATTCAACCGTGTCAGGCTTGTAAAATTCCCCCAGAACCGCCAGGTCGGCGTCTAATTTCATTGACATATCAAGTCTAGGATTGGAAAAATTCTCAACTTGCAAGTCAAGGCTGAATGGAGCGCCTTCAAGTTTGGCGTTTATTGATTTCAGCTCCAGGCATTCATAAGGGGCCGCGTTACTTTTTCTAGAGGTAAAAGAACCGGATCCGTTCAGGGAGGTGATCTTGTATGATGTACCCTCAGGGTTCGCGCTTGCATTACGAGCATTGAAATCGGCCATGAAAACAGGCTTATTGCCATCACCCATGCGACCCTTCAATGTTGCATTGAATGCAATATCGCCAGTGCAGTTGAACTTGGAAAGTCCTTTCGTGAGGCTAGTTGGGAGTAAACTGAGCACCGAGGTAATGTCGGCGTCCTTGGATGACAATGTCAAGTCAATATCGGCGTAGCTGGGCTTGGAATTGACCAGCCCCTGAAACACGAAGACCATTCCCGATATTTTGACTGTACTGGAAGCTATGTTGTAAATTCCTTCGGAGGCATTCACTGAAATGATAGCCGCAACTTCAACCGGGTTGTGATCCAAGTAAGTTACTTGATTGATTCTTACAAATGATGAATCGATAGCCCCTTTAACGTTAGCGGAGAATTCCGATTTCGTAAGGTCGCCAGAAAGCTCCGCATCCGCTATTTTAAAGCGATAGGATTGTGATGACTGGGTGTTGTTATAAGATAAATCCAGTTTACGGAGGACTATGCTTTTGAGGTCGATTTGCAGCCCTGAGGATTTAGTTGTATCGGTATCTTTGAGGATATCGTAATTTACTTTCCCACGATTATCAACTTGCAGATTCAAATAGGCGTCGCTTACTTCGACCCCATTGAGATGTATTTCTCCGGTGATGAGATCCAAAATGTGGAATCTGAATCCGATTATTCCGGCTTTTAACAAAGTTCCATTGGATTTGACTTCTTCAGGTTCTGAAATTCTTACATCATTGAATCTGACAATGGCATAAGGGAAAGAACTGAAAACCGTGAAATCTATTTCCCTGACGTCTGTTCTAGCCTTGAGTTTATCGTTAAGAGCTTCTACAACCTTTTGCCGCAAAGTATCGCCATATAGAAAACTAACCGCTAGACCAGAAGATGCTATCAACAATACGGTCAAGGATACCGCTATCCAAATTTTTTTTCGAATTCTTGGAGGGCTATCCATCTCAACTCATCTTAGAATATAATGGCATCCGAAGAAGTTTATTGTGGCTGGTTAGGGATACTTGCAAAAAAGCCCTTGGCAAAGCAAGGGCTTTTTCGTTTTCTTTTTTATTTCGACTCGAACAGATTTGAAACCTCATCCCAGTTTAGCACGTTCCAGAAGGCAGATATATAGTCGGGTCTGCGATTCTGATAGTGCAGATAATAGGCATGCGCCCATACGTCTAAACCCAATATGGGAGTTCCTTTCACTTCAGCAATATCCATCAAAGGGTTATCCTGATTAGGTGTGGAGCAAATCTCCAACTTTCCATCATCTTTTTTGATGAGCCAGGCCCAACCGGACCCAAACCTTGTTGTCCCTGCAGCGGCGAACTTGGATTTGAACTCTTCAAACGTTCCAAAAGCGGCATTGATGGCATCCATCAATGAACCGGAGGGTGCGCCTCCACCTGATGGAGAAAGTAATTTCCAAAAAAGGTCATGGTTAAAGTGCCCACCACCATTGTTGCGAACCGCAGCTGGATATTTGGAAATATTTCGGCAAATCTCTTCTAGAGAAAGGCCCTCCGCTTCGGTCCCGGAAATAGCGTTATTTAAATTGGTCACATAGGCCTGGTGGTGCTTTCCATGGTGTATCTCCATTGTCCGGGCGTCTATGTGAGGTTCGAGGGCATTGAAGGCGTAAGGGAGTGGTGCAAGTTCAAATGTCATGATTTTCAATTATTTAAATTGGTTAACTGTTGGTTTTTACGTTCCAAAATTAGGAATATTGCCTTGCCAAATCAGACAATTTCTTTCCAAAAAAAAAAATTTTAAGACGTTGGTTACTATATGATTAATTACCCTATATTTGCGCCACAAAACTTAATCTAAAACCAACAACACAATGAAAAAAGTATTTGCTGTACTAGCTGTAGCTGGTATGTTCGCATTCGTAGCCTGTGGCCCAAAAGCTGAAGAAGCTACAACTGAGACCACTGATTCTGCTGCAACTGTAGAAGCTGCTCCTGTAGTAGAAGAAGCTGCTCCAGCTCCAATGGATTCTGCTGCTATGCCTGTAGATTCTGCTGCTGCTGCTGCTCCTGCTGCTGCTCCTGCAAAGTAATAATGGCCTTCGGGCTATTAGAAAAAACCCCGATGGATCCGTCGGGGTTTTTTGTTTTTATAAGATTCGCTTAAAATCAAAGGCAGCCGGTCCTGCCACCATCTACCGGAACATTGATTCCGGTGATATAAGAAGCGGCTGGCGATGCCAAAAAAGCAATTGCTGAAGCTATTTCCTCAGGCATTGCAAAACGCCCCATTGGAATCTCAGCGATCATTTCATGCTCAAGTGCCTCTACAG
>JBKDSL010000212.1:0-13825 GCA_046340555.1 Bacteroidota bacterium | reverse complement strand
ATGTATATCAATGGCGCAGGTTGGGCTGCCGGTGTGGCACCTCAAGTTGTTTCTGTTGCTGCATCATCAATTGTTGTTAACCCTGCACCAACAGCAGCTGTTTCATCTATGACTTTCTGTCCCTATATCACTGCACTTTCCTCGGCTACACCGCCTTATAGTACTATCACCTTGAACTGCGTTTTACCAGGCTCAACCACAGCGGGTAACTTGAGTTTTGGTTCATTGCACACCACGCCTACCGTAGGTGCCGACTACCGCTCCAACCTTACCTTCAAAGTGCGCCGTCCCTATGGTAAGTTCCCTATCGAGGTACGCAAGGATTGGGTGAACAATGGTACGTTTATCCCTGGTATCAGCCGCGTGAGCATGACCACCACCACTGCCGGTGTGGTTGACTCCATGTACAATGTGGCACCAACAAGCTTCTATGATCTGGTGATCAACAATGGCGATGGCGTGAAAATGTACAACGCAGACATCACCATCACTGATACACTAACCCTCACCGCTGGTAGGCTCAAGGCCAATAACCAATTAATCACGCTTGGCTTGGATACTGTTCCTGGCGTGTTGGTTCGTACCGCTGGTGGTATCCAATTGGATCAGGATGTGCTCGGTAGCGATGTGGCTCCATACGGCCGTTTCCAATGGAAGATGGGAAGCGCAATTGGAAGCCTGGATATTCCGTTGTACAATCAGGCCAACACATACATTCCTTTCACCTATAATCGATTGTCGGGTACCCATGATCTCACTTTAGCAACCTATGCAACGCCTGGCTCAAACTTGAACATGCCCGCAACAGTTTCATCAATCAACTCTTTGAACTCTATTTGGACAAATGGTGATGGAATAGTAGATCGCTATTATAGAGTTTCTAACGCTGGTGCAAGTCCGAGAGCTGACCTGACATTCCGCTATGCTGTAGCAGAAGAAGCGATTTCTGGAAATACAACTATGGCAATGCAACGATATTTGGGGACAGAATGGGAGCGCACCATTGCCAATGGTGGTACTTTCCCGCTACCTGGACAGGTGTTTACTGCAGGTGCACCCAATGCAATTTTACTTCCCAACTATTCCGGAATGACTTCCGGTGGAACTTGGTGGACTGCAGTAGGTGTTCCTGCACCACTTCCTGTTTCATTGCTCAACTTTACTGCCACTCCGTTCAAGGATCGTGTTCGCTTAGATTGGACAACAGCTTCTGAATTCAATAGCAGCCATTTTGAGGTCGAGCGCACACTCAACCACAACGATTTCTTGAATATCGGACGTGTAAGCAGTCGTGGTCCAAGCTCTGGTAACCTCGATTACCGCTTGTGGGACAACAATCCTGTGGAGGGTAAGCAGTTCTACTACCTGCGTCAATATGATATCGATGGCTCGCTGTCCACTTACGGACCTGTTTCAGCAACCTTCTCTCGTGATGTGTTCGATATTGTAAATACTACGGTTTCTGCTTCCGAGATGGGTGTGAATGTCGTATTCAGCTACAACTCCGATGAGCCAGTTAATTATCGTATCATTGATATGGCAGGTCGCACCGTAGCTTCACAAAACCGCGTAGCTGCAACACCAGGTCTGAACGTGATCGATATCGATGCCAAGTTGAGCAAAGGTGCTTACCAGATCATCATCATGAACAGTGAGAAATCTGTAGCGCGCAAGTTCTTCTACTAAGAGAAACACTTCACAATAAACTAAAGCCGAATGTGGAAACACATTCGGCTTTTTTGTTGGAATAACGTTGCGCCGGGCTTCGATGCGCTTCGCTTACTCAGCCGGCGATTAAGATTTTTTGTATTATTTTAAAAGGAAATCAGGGTTAGTGCGCTTCGCTTACTCAGCCAGCGAAACGTATATTAAACGTTTAATTCGCACTCAATCCAATCGTCTTATCAATCATTGAATTTGATTTGCACGATGAATAAAAAAGGCCTCGGATATATGTATATTCTAAGATGTGCAGATGACAGCTATTATACGGGTAGTACAATCAATTTGATTCAGAGACTCAATCAACACAAAAGTGGAGAAGGTTCCAACCATACTGCAAAACGACTTCCTGTTAAGCTAGTATACGTTGAGGTCTATTTGGATATTTACAAAGCCTATTGGCGTGAGCGTCAGATACACGGTTGGTCTAGAGCCAAAAAGGAAGCGCTGATTAATAATAAAAGACGGGCACTGCCGAGGTTGGCTAAGAGGAAAAAGAAATTGTGTGATTAGTTGCACCGGCTTCGATGCACTTCGTTTACTCAGCCGGCGATGAAAGTTCTATATCTTTTCAAAATAACTTTACACCCACGCTGGCTTCGATGCGCTTCGCTTACTCAGCCGGCGATAATGTTTTTTGTCTAGGGAAAAAGTAATAATACCCACGCTGGCTGAGTAAAGGAGCGAAGCGACTGCATCGAAGCCAGCGAAACTAATGCCAGCGAAACAAATGCCACCAACCTACTTATCCCTTCACAAACCTCATCGGCACCAGCCCTTCCGTTGATTCTAAAAGTACCTGGTAAACACCGGTGGGTAGGGAAGAAATGTCGATGGTTTTGAAGAGCATTTCGTTGATAGCTTGCTGATAAACCTTTTTGCCATCCATACTGAAAATGGAGATGCCGCTGATAAAGGCTCCATCATTATCGGAACGGATGCTCAATAAGTCGTTGGCAGGATTGGGATACAAGGCAAAGCCTTCAGCAGATGTAATATTTTCCAAACCTACGGTTCCACCTGATATCTTTCCGACGAAGTTGGCCCATTCTCCAGTGGGTGATGTGTAATTGGAAGTTCCGAATGTACCGGTTCCGAAGTACGTGCCTGCAATGTAACATGTGCCAGCCGAATCTGACAGCATTGCAATACCTTGGTCGTAATTGGTGCCTCCACCCGCCTTAGCAGCCCAACGAATCAGGCCCGTAGGTGAATACTTGGCGATGAAAATATCGTTGGTGCCTGACAAATTGTTTCCACCGAAACTGGCCACATTGGTGAATGTTCCAGTGATATAGCTGCTTCCGGCATGATCGGTGGAGATTTTGATGCCGGCATCAAATTGGTTGCCACCTTCTGATTTGGCCCATACTGGAGCGCCGGTGGGTGAATATTTGATCAGTAAAACATTTCCAGCACCATTGTCAACCACACTTAATCCACTGAAATTACAGCTGCCATTGATATTCCCTACAACATATACGGCACCATCATCATCCATACCCACACCCTGCCCGCTATCACTACCGTTACCCCCTCCATGTTTAGCCCACAATGCAACACCACTTGAATCATATTTGGCGGTTACTACATCGGAGGTGGCTCCGCTATTAACTGATACAAGTGGATTGTTGCCAAATGTGGCATTATTCAGAAAGGCTCCGGTAACGGCAATCTGTCCGTTTCTGGATTGTGCTACTCCCAACAACTCAACGGAGTTGGTAGAAGTGATTCGCTTAACCCATGAACAAGAACCATCGTCAAAATACCTCGCTATGAAGGAATAGTTGTCAAAGTTGCTTGGGTTGATAACGGTATCGTTTCCAAATATGGCTGTTCCACGAAAGTGACCTGTTAACAGGATTCCACCACCAATTGCGCGTTCCATATCCACGGGCTTATCTTGAAACGAGCCACCGGCACCAACCAGCCATTGGCATGATCCGGTTGCAGTATCCAACTTAGCGATGAATATATCAGTTTGCCCAGGACCGGTTAATAGTATCGTATCTATCTCTATGTAATTGTAATATAAGCCTGAAACATATACGCCCCCGTCAGCTACTACGATGCCTGCGGCATTTGAATTTTTCAATGGATATCCGAGTGCTTTTACCCAAACCACATTTCCCGATGGATCAAATTTGGCTGCATAAACTTGATTATTAGCTGAAGCGGTAAGGGTGAACGGACCAAAGTTGCGGGTTCCAGTGTACTCGCTAATCAAATAAGTGTTTCCCTGATCGTCTACATCAATATCCATATAATGCGAGAAATTGGTGTTTCCTCCTATGCTGGTTGACCAAGTCCAGCTGACTGGCTGAGCATCAGCAAGATGTGTTAGAAATAAGCAAATCAAGGTCAAGTAAGTCTTATTCATATAGGTTGTTTTTTAGGATTCTCAAATATAAATAATCCAATTTACGGCTAACAGGTAATCACCTCCAAAAGATGGTTTAATTGTCATTTTTTATGGACTTTGCTTATTAATTTTGCACCAGTTCATTGAATCAACAGCTTATCCAGAAAGGCGGAGGGATTATGCCCTACGATGCCTTGGCAACCCTGCGGCGGAAATATTCGTCACATGAAGGTGCCAAATCATATCACACGCTATGTGCGTTGGTGAGCAGATAAGCCGGAATCAGACACATTCGCCCACAGGCGAATCAGGCTACCGGCTTTTCAATGGCGGCAGACCGAAATGAAAATAGAAATCATATCAACAGAAGTCGGTTCGCGCAGTGTTTATTGTGTGGACGCCAAGGAGTCAATCCATTCAAAGCAGGTTGCCCTGCCGGAATCACGACAAGACTACCCAATGACCATTTCCCATTCCCCAATGACTAATGACCACTTACCAATGACTAATGACCAATGACTAAACCACCTATGTCCAACATATATTCTGAATTAGAAAAGCGCATTCTGGTGATCGATGGCGCCATGGGTACCATGATTCAACGCTATAAGCTGGAAGAATCCGATTACAGGGGAGAGCGTTTCAAAGAACATCAACATGACTTGAAGGGCAATAACGACTTGTTGTCTATCACACGTCCAGATATCATCAGCACCATCCACCGTGAATATTTGGAAGCCGGTGCAGATATCATCGAGACCAATACCTTCAACGCGCAACGAATCTCTCTTGCCGATTACCACATGGTAGAACTCGCCTATGAGATCAACGTGGTTTCAGCACGCATCGCTCGCGAAACCTCCGACGCTTTCATGCGGCAGCACCCTGATCGTGCTTGTTTCGTAGCAGGTGCCATCGGTCCCACAAACCGAACAGCCTCGCTCTCCCCCGATGTGAACGACCCTGGCTATCGCGCAGTTGATTTCGATCAGTTGGTGGAAGCATACGCAGAACAAGTTCGTGGATTGTTAGACGGTGGAAGCGATCTTTTATTGGTGGAAACCATCTTCGATACATTAAATGCCAAAGCAGCATTGATGGCTTGTATGCAAGTGATGGAGGCTCGTAATATCGAAGTGCCCATTATGGTTTCTGGAACTATCACCGATGCTAGTGGACGTACATTATCCGGACAAACCGCCGAAGCATTCTTGCGTTCTGTATCGCATGCTCCATTATTGAGTATAGGTTTCAATTGCGCCTTGGGGGCAAAAGAAATGCGTCCCCACTTGGAAGAGTTATCCGCGAAAGCGCCCTTCTATGTAAGCGCCTACCCCAACGCCGGACTACCCAACCAATTTGGCGAGTACGATGAATCGCCCGAAGGCATGGGTCATCACATCTGCGATTTCCTCGATAGCGGATTTGTGAACATCGTAGGTGGTTGCTGCGGTACAACACCAGATCATATCCGGCGCATCGCCCAGTTGGTTAAGGGCAAGAAGCCTCGTGTGAAGCCCGTCACCGATGGTATGTTCCACCTCAGCGGCTTGGAGGCTGTCACACTACGACCCGAATCCAATTTCATGAATGTAGGCGAGCGTACCAATGTGACCGGTTCCCGCAAATTCGCAAAACTCATCATCGAAGGGGATTACGAAGCGGCATTGGCTATCGCTCGCGACCAAGTAGAGGGCGGCGCTCAGGTGATTGATGTGAACATGGATGAAGGCATGCTTGATGCCAAAGCCGCGATGACACGCTTTTTGAATCTGATGGCTGCAGAACCTGATATAGCACGCTTACCGGTGATGATCGACTCCAGTAAATGGGAAGTTATTGAAGCGGGATTGAAATGCACGCAAGGCAAAAGCGTTGTCAATTCGATTTCACTCAAGGAGGGTGAATCGGTTTTCATCGAGCAAGCCCAAAAGATTTTACATTACGGTGCTGCTGTAATAGTGATGGCGTTTGATGAACAAGGCCAAGCGGATACACTGCAGCGACGCATCGATATTTGCAAACGCGCCTATGATATCTTGGTGAATTTAGTCGGATTCCCACCTGAAGATATCATCTTTGATCCGAATATTTTCCCTGTCGCAACCGGTATGGAAGAGCATCGGAGAAATGCCGTTGATTATTTTGAAGCCACTCGATGGATCAAGAAAAATCTGCCTTTCGCTAAGGTGAGCGGTGGTGTGTCTAATGTTTCGTTCTCTTTCCGTGGCAATGATAACGTGCGAGAAGCCATTCACTCGGCGTTTTTATATCATGCAGTTAAGGCCGGCATGGACATGGGTATCGTTAACCCGAGTATGTTGCAAGTGTATGATGAGATTCCGAAAGAACTCTTGGGGTTGGTAGAGGATGTGCTGCTCGATCGCCGCGATGATGCTACCGAACGGCTGATCTCTTATGCCGAAACAGTTAAAGGTGCAGGTAAGAAGAACGAAAGGGACGAGTCGTGGCGGTTGCTTGCTGTTCAAGATCGACTCACCCATGCTTTGGTGAAAGGTGTAACCGATTACATTGAGCAGGATGTGGAGGAGGCACGCAAATTATTTCCGAAAGCCTTGCAGTTGATCGAAGGTCCTCTGATGGATGGAATGAATGTGGTAGGTGACTTGTTTGGCGCAGGCAAAATGTTCCTTCCTCAAGTAGTGAAGAGCGCCCGTGTAATGAAAAAGGCAGTGGCTTATTTGTTGCCTTACCTTGAAACTGAGAAAGAAGCTGGAGCTGGTAGAAGTGCCGGTAAGGTGTTGCTTGCTACAGTAAAAGGTGATGTGCATGATATCGGTAAGAATATCGTAGGTGTTGTTTTGGCTTGCAATAACTACGAAATCATTGATATGGGAGTGATGGTGCCTTGCGATAAAATCCTGGAAGCTGCCAAGCGGGAGCAGGTGGATGTGGTTGGTTTGAGCGGATTGATTACCCCTTCGTTGGATGAGATGGTGCATGTGGCTAAGGAGATGGAGCGCGGTGGATTCAGCATTCCATTGTTAATTGGTGGTGCCACCACCTCTCGAGTGCATACCGCCGTTAAGATCGCACCCCATTACAGCCATCCTGTTGTGCATGTGAACGATGCCTCGCGAAGTGTGCCTGTGGTAAGCGCACTGCTTTCCAACGAATCAAAATCAGAGTTTGTCAAACAAGTAAAGTCTGATTATGATCGCGTGCGGGTGCAGCACGAGCAATCAAGATTGCAAGAGAAATTCATTTCCATTGCGGATGCGCGCGCCAATGCATTGAAAACGGATTGGCAAGCAATCGACTTTCCTATGCCGGAGCATCCGGGTGTTACCGTTATGCGTGATTTACCGCTCGAGGAGCTCGTTCCTTTCATCGACTGGACTCCCTTTTTTCACAGTTGGGAATTGAAAGGTAGCTATCCGAAGATATTGAATGACTCTGAAAAAGGCATCGAAGCGCAAAAGCTGTTCGCTGATGCTCAGAACATGTTGAATCGTATCATCAATGAGAAATGGATCAAGGCGCATGCAGTTGTAGGATTGTGGCCCGCTAATGCGGATGGCGATGATATCATCGCTTTCGCGGATGAGCAACGCAAACTGGAGATATGCAGATTCCATAGCCTGCGCCAGCAAACGCAAAAACCTTCAGGGATGCCGAATCTTGCTTTGTCTGACTTTGTAGCTCCATCAGGATACGCAGATCACATTGGTGCATTTGTGGTTTCTACTGGAGACGGCGTGGATGAACGCGTTGCTGTTTTTGAAAAAGACCACGACGACTACTCTGCTATCATGTTAAAGGCATTGGCTGATCGATTGGCTGAAGCCTTCGCCGAGTTCATGCATCGTAAAGTGCGCATGGAGCTTTGGGGTTATGCCAAGGATGAGAATTTTAGTGGCGAAGATTTGATTGCCGAAAAATATCGAGGCATCCGTCCGGCCCCTGGTTATCCAGCCCAGCCTGATCATACCGAAAAAACAATGCTCTTTCAAATCCTTGAGGCTTCGAAACATACTGGTGTGCAGCTTACCGAAAGTCTGGCCATGTATCCAACCGCCGCCGTATGCGGATTGTACCTTGCCCATCCCCAGTCTGCGTACTTCGGCACAGGCAAGATTGCAATGGATCAGGTGAACGATTATGCCATCCGCAAGTCTTGGAGCAAGGAGGAGGCTGAAAAATGGCTAGGTGTAGTTATAGGTTGACCGGTTAAAACGGATTGCCTATTTCTATGATAATTGTCAGTGGGTGGCAATGCCTTCCCTGAGTTATTCTTTAGGAGAGGATTTGGAAGCCTTGCTGACGGGTATGGGCTTCTATGGCAAAACACCGCAGCAGTCGAATGTGTATCTTCGACTTAAATAGAGCTTTTCATCTTAATACATCAAAATTCTCCCGGTATGGCAGCAATCAATTTACGGGTGTAATCCGATTTCGGATTGGCGTAAATGTCATCCGGATAACCGGCTTCTTCAATTTTGCCTTTGTTCATCACAATCATCCGATCGCTCATGAATTTCACTACGGCAAGGTCGTGGGAAATGAATATATAGGTGAATCCGAATTTGTCGCGAAGCTCGTTCAACAAATTCAAAACTTGTGCTTGCACGGAAACATCCAATGCGGAAACGGATTCGTCGCAGATGATGAATTCGGGTTCTACTGCAATGGCCCTGGCAATGCAAATCCTTTGTCGCTGTCCACCCGAAAACTCATGCGGGTAGCGGTTGAAATGATCTGCTTTCAAGCTGACTCGTTCCAGTAGTTCAATGGTTTTTTCTTTTCTTGTTTTGTCGTTGCCATTTAATTTGTGCACGCGCATCGGCTCCATGATTGCTTCACCTATGGTCATCCTGGGGTTTAGCGATGAATATGGGTCCTGGAAAATAATCTGCATGTGCTTACGCATGGCGCGCATCTGCGAGGCGGTAAGGCTGTTAATGTTGGTGCCTTTGAATGTGATATTTCCGGATGTTGGTTCGATCAAACGCAGAATGGTTCGTCCCAACGTGGTTTTGCCACAACCTGATTCACCAACAAGTCCGAGTGTTTCACCAGGGTATACTTCAAAGCTCACATCGTCAACGGCCTTCACGTATTCTTTGCCGAAATTGAACAACCCCTTTCTTACTGGAAACCAGTTGCGGATGTTTTCAACTTTCAATAAAGGCTCTTTGGATTCTAATGCTATTCTGCGCTCCTTCGTTTCTTTTTCTGAAATCGTGAGGGCTTCGAAATGGTTTTGGATATTGATGTCAGGTGCGATAATCGCTCGTTCACCTTCCGACATGAAATCCGAAATGGTAGGAAGTCGACGCAGTTTCCTACCCAATGTTGGCCTGCAAGCAATCAGACCGCGTGTATATGGATGATGGGGATTCTTGAAGATGTCGTACACTTGTCCTTCTTCAACCACTTTTCCTCTGTGCATTACTATTACTCGGTGTGCAATACTGGAGATCACTCCAAGGTCATGTGTGATGAAAATGATGCCCATACCGTGCTCCTGCTGAAGATCTTTGAGCAGTTGTATGATTTCGGCTTGAACGGTTACATCCAGAGCTGTGGTAGGCTCATCGGCAATTAAGATGGCAGGGTCGCAACTGATGGCCATGGCTATCATGACCCGCTGCTTTTGTCCGCCGGAAATTTCGTGCGGGTAACTGTCGTAAATAGCTTCTGGTCGTGGGAGCTTTACTTTGTTGAAAAGCTCGATGGTTTTAGTGCGCGCTTCTTTCTTGTTGAGTTTCTTGTGAAGCCTAAGTGCTTCAGCAACTTGGTATCCACATGTGAGAACCGGATTCAAGGATGTCATCGGTTCCTGAAAGATCATCGCGATTTCGTTTCCTCTGTAACTCCGTATCGCATCCTCATGCAAGCCCACCAAATCAACTTTTTGTCCAGCCCGATTCGTGTATAGGATCGAGCCATTTGAAATGTTTCCAGGAGGCGATTGTATCAACCTCATGATGGATAGAGATGTGACTGATTTCCCAGAACCTGATTCACCAACTATGCCTACGGTTTGACCTTTTTCCAAGGTAAAGCTGATTCCATCAACTGCCGTGAAGGTGTTTCCAAATTGAACCGTTAGGTTATCAACCTGTAATAAATGTTCCGCCATTTGGCGGTGAAATTACAAAACGGAGTTCAAGTGTACGGCAATTACCGCGCCAATGTGAACGCACCCCTCCGAACATCTTGCTTGTTGCACAAGTCGGTGCTGGTCATCAAAAAAACATAAATGCCTTCAGGTAGGTCGCGTCCGTTGTATTGTCCGTTCCAGCCTTCGTTGGGGTCATCTGAATAGAACAGCAACTGTCCCCAACGATTATAGATACTGAGGGAGTAATCCTTTACCGAGGTAATAACCGGCATGAAGCGTTCGTTCTTCACATCGCCATTGGGCGTAAAAGCATTGGGAATCCAAACGCGATGGGGTTGGATGACTTCAAGGTTCTCCGAAATCGAATCAATGCATCCGGATTGTGATGTGGCCACCAATGTAACTTCAAATATGCCACCCTCTACAAATTCATGAAACGGATTGGTTTCAAAAGAGTAGCTTCCATCATCAAAATCCCAATACCAGGATTGACCGTTGAAGGTTTGATTGATGAACTGATAGTTTCCTGAAAAGGGACAAACCAAAGGGGTGGCCAAAAAGTTGGGGCGAACTTCTTCCACAAAATAGATTCCCGAATTATTTAGGCTACGAGAGCAAGACGGCGAACCACCATCAGCAACACTTATTAAATTAACCGTACTCTGTCCGGGTAGGGTGGTAGGCAACAAAATGGAAAGCGCATTGCCATTTGTGTTCTCTTGCAAAGTTGGCCCATTGTTTATGTTGTATTCTATGGTATAGGGCGCAATGCCATTGCTGCAGGCAACTAATGCTGTTCCGTTGTTATCATTCAGGCAAAGGCTGTCGGGTGTGAATATTGTGGCAGATGGAAGTTGCCGAACCGTGACACTTGCAGTGTCATTTAGAGTAACAGGACATGCAGGATTGGTGTTGCCCGATACTCCTGTGAGAAGTATATTGAAATTTCCAGCGAGGTTGGTAGGGATGCTGATACTGGCTGTTGTTCCCGTTGATTGAATGGTTTGGGTAACTCCGTTGTTCAGCGAATATTCGAACAAATAGGGTGGTGTGCTATTGAATCCTGAAAAGGTAAGGTTCACTGGAGCGTCATTTTGGCAAACAACCGCATCACCTGTAACAGAAGCACTGGGCGCGGGAATTACTGCGAAAACTGCGTTTTGCGAAAGGTTGCGTGTACAATTTCCTGGGGCTGCACTGGAAACCGAATTCAACACTACGTTAAATGTGCCTGGATTGGCTGTTGGTATTTGTAGTTGTGCGGTATTGGATGTGGCAGAGGAGAATAGCGTGGTTGCTGCTGAACCGTTTACTGTATATTGGAACGCGTAAGGAGGTGCGCCGCCGGCTCCCGTAAATGTAATGATTGGTGGGGTGCCGTATTGGCATACCACTGTGGTGTCGATACTAATGGTTGCATTTGGCGGTGCCGTAACGGTAACAACGGTACTGTTTATAGAGGTTGTAGGACAAGGTTGAGCTCCCGATCCGGCAACATTGGTGAGGTTGAACGTATATGCTCCCGCTATGGAGGTGTTCACCGGAATGGTGGCAGTGTTTGAACCCGCTTGCGAATTGACAACCAAATCAGGACCATTGTTGATGTTATATACAAATGAGTAGGGTGGTGTGCCTCCCGAGCCTGTGAAATCTACTGTTGCTGGTTGGTTCTGACACACTGCCATGTTTGCGGAGCTGGTGGCCGAAACACCTGAATTTACTGTGAAAAGAAAATTGGTTGTTCCAGAGGAGCCACAATCGGGATGGCTTAAGCTGTTGATTCCAGTGATTTGAATCAATTGGCTCCCGACAACTAAGGTGCTCGGTTGGATGGTGACTTGATTGGTGTTGGTGAATAATGGCGCCTGTGCATTTCCATCGATGGTGTAGTTCACCTGGTAAGGGCTCAGGCTTTGTCCGCTACTCGTCGCAATATTTACTGCAAGGTTAGGTGGCGCAGATCCTTGACACGCGGATGTTGGTCCCGCCATAATCGGTTGGAAGGTAATTGGTGGATCGAGCGTAAATGTTTTTACAATGGTGTCCCTGCAAAACCCCGTTGATCTTGTTATCAAGGTAACCGTATAGGTTCCTGGTCCTGCGTAGGTATGTTGAGGGTCGGAAGTGTAGGCGTGCGGCGAATTGTCGCCAAAATCCCAATCCCAGAAATTGATGCTCCCTGCCCCCGTATTAGAGGTGTCGTTGAATGATACAGTGAAGCTGCAAACGGTGGTATCGATGGAGAAGTCGGTGATGAACTCAGGTAGAAAAGTGACAAGCCTTGCAGTTGTGTCGGTGCATGAGGGGTCGAGCGTTGAAAAAGCTATTAGTGAAACCACATAAGTGCCGGTATCGGGGTAAGTCCACGATGGACTGAAAGAGGTTAATGTACTGTTAGGAACCGAAGGGTCGTAGAAGTTCCATAAATAGCTGGAGGCGCCATAGCTGTTGTTGGCCATTTGTACTGTATTGCTTCCGCAAACTACGCCTGGTGAAATGATGCCTGCGACCACCAAGGAAGGGCAGTCGACAACATTTATTTGATAATCGCGCATCGTGGTGCTCATCAATTGTCCGTTACGGTACTCGCTAACGCAAATGCCGATAACGAATTGGCCCAAGGTGTTTGGAATCGCGGTAAGCTCGCCGGTTTCAGGGTCGATGGTGAGAGGAGCCCCGCCCATCAGGTTGGTGATGTTGAAGGGGGCTTGGAAGGTGATGGGTAGGAAAGGCGGTGGCGCCGCAGATGGCAAGGGCGCGGAGTTTCCCTGGTTGGCTCCGTCTAATGGATTGCATATTGAGTAAACCAAAGAATCGCCATCCAAATCGGTTGCAGAATGGTCGAACACCAACGGGTAGCCATTGCAAGCAAAGGCAGGTGGCAGCTCTTTGAAAACCGGGTTGCTGTTTACAATCCCGTTTCCGGGGATGGTGGCGTAGAAGGATGCGCCCGTATTCAAGGGGTTAACCACATTCAGGATGGTTTGGTTACGGCAGCAGCGCTGATATGCCAGTTGATATCCGCCCGGTATTGGCGGTAAGTTTACGATTGCGTAGTAGTTGGCTACGCGAACACAGATTCCGGTTGGAGGTTGGAAGCAGGGGGAATTGATGGTGGATGGCACCGTTGCCGAGTCGTTGGGGCTCATGGCGACTTCCATCACCAAATTATTAGCAAAATCCCATATACCCACGTAGGCGGGGTCGTCAAATGGTGGTATCCCGTTGTAGCAATCTCGGTAAACCGTCAGGCGGATCTCATAATCATCGTTACCCAAGTACCGGTAATACAGTTCGCCACCTACTATGTGTGTAGCAGATGCAGACAAACTGGTCGCGAAAAGCAACGCCAAAAGTGCACGGACAAACAACTTGGCTTTCATAAATAGCTTAACAATGTAGTCAATTTTTTGATTACCATTGAATTGGCCTAAAGCGGCTTGAGGTCATTTGGCCCACAAAAGTATTGCATTCACCTATGGAATTTGGCTATTCGCGGTTTTTGAGGTGCATTTTATATCTGACTTCTTAGGTTTTTGAGTCTTTATGTCGTTAACGACAAACAAGAGTATGTTAATCAATGAATTAAGACTTTATTTCTAGCTAAAAACACATTTGTTGGAACTTTTATGTCTAAGGGGTTGCCATTTAAC
>JBKDSL010000211.1:0-4033 GCA_046340555.1 Bacteroidota bacterium | reverse complement strand
ATTATAAGGCGATTCTTACACAATTTTGTATTTTTATAGTTGTCGGTTTTCGGCTTATGAATTTTAAACGTTTAACTGCATCTCAAAATTTGCACAGCAATTTTTTCAAAATTATTTTCGCCTTGGGGCGGGGACGGTAGTCCCCCCGATGAAATTGACGATTTAAGATTGTACCCCAAGTGTGCAAAGCACCGCTGCGATGTACGATTGAAATTCGAAGTTTGCGAAGCACAATTGAAAGGGGCGATTTATGATTTACAATTGTCCCCTAAAGCAAATCTTCGCACGTTTCGGGGTCCAATGGTCAATCCGCCTTCACCATTTTCTTAACCCACTCCCCATTCATTGTTTTGCATTTAACGGAAAAAAAGCCGTTGGGAAGATTAGAGATGTTAATGGTGCTTGTTGTTGACTCAATGGATTTCACCACTCGGCCGGTTTGGTCGTAAATGGTGATGATGGCTGGGGCTTCGGTGAAATCTATGGGTGATTGGAACGTCAGGAAATCGGATGCGGGATTTGGGAACAATGTGATGTTGTAATTGCTTGCAGAATCTTCTGTAATGGATGTTGTGCACGGAAAGGTGAGGGTGCAGGTGTCATTATCGAAAACAAAAACTGCAGAATATCCCAGGAAATTAGGAGTACAAATAGCATTAGGAAGAAAGGTTACGGGGTAGTCTTGCAGGGTGCCACCTATCTGTCCGAACCACGACAACCCTCCCTCAGCTATGGTATCACCAAGGGCATTGATTAGTGAAGACACATGCGGGTAATTCACGAAGTCTGAAGGATTGCCGATCATCTCAATCGTGATTTGGATGTCAAATCCATTGGCGACATTCGTGTCTAAAGCTATATTGGTGATGCAGAAGTTGGAACAGGTGATGTTTTGACCAAATGAATTGAAAGGCAACAGCGCGATGAGGAATATTTTAAATATTGCTTTCATGCCAGTCAGTTCTAATTAGTCAATAGTCAGTTGTAATTTGTCAATTGTCAAATGCAAGTCGCTCCAACGTCATCCCAATCAACTTCTCCATCGACGCCTCTGCATCTTGCGAGAATTTGTTAGCGATGCGGTTTGCTACGATGACGTTAACCGCGCAAACACGGTGGCCAAGCAATCGCGCCAAGCCGAACATGGCACCGGTTTCCATCTCGAAATTAGTCAGTCGAACACCGTTGTGCTCAAAAGCACTCAGTCGCTCGATGATGTCATGTCGGTAAGGCTGCAATCGCAACATGCGCCCTTGCGGACCATAAAAACCAGAGCAAGAGGCTGTGATGCCGGTGTGCATGCCTGGAGACAATGCGTTGAACAAGCCGTCATCCGACTTGTAAATATAGTTGGCTGGAAAACGCCCCTCGTTGGGGAAATGCTTGTCGAACGCCTCGAGCAATTGCTTTTCCTCATCGGTATTTTGCTGATGGTAGAAGTTCAGCAGTCCGTCCAACCCCAGCCCGAACCGGGAACAGACAAACGCATCGGCGGGGATGTCGCCCTGCAATGATCCTGAGGTGCCAATGCGCACTAGGCGCAAGCTGGTTTTCTCATCTTTGATAACGCGCTTTTTTAAGTCGATGTTCACCAGCGAATCGAGTTCGTTATAAACGATATCGATATTATCGGTACCGATGCCGGTGGATAGCACGGTCATACGCTTTCCTCGGTAAGTTCCTGTGTGGGTCACAAACTCGCGTTTTTGCTTACGCACCTCAATGGTGTCGAAAAAGGCACTCACAACACCTACACGGTCGGGGTCGCCTACATTGATAACCGTATCGGCTAGTTCATCGGGGTGCAGGTTCAGGTGGTAAACGCTGCCGTCGGGGTTCAGGATCAGTTCGGATTCGGGAATCTGTTTCATCATCGCTTTTCGTAACTTTGCGAAGTTACATTTAACCCTGATAATGAGCAATAAAACCTACCAAATCATCATACCTGTCGACTTCGGCGAGCAGTCACTCATCGCCGTAAGGCAATCCTATAACATGGCCAAGTTGACCAGCTCGGAGCTGACCCTTTTGCATGTGATTGATAACGATTTGATGAATGTATTGCAATCCAAGATGTTCACCAAGAGCGACCTGCAAGAACAACATCTTGCGGGCGTTAAGGAACAATTGGAGGAGTTGGCCAACCAAATTCGTCAGGAATAGGGAGTGAAAGTGAACACCCGCATCATGGAAGGTAAGATTTACGATGCCATCGTGGATGTATCTGCAGAGGAAGATGCCGGACTGATCATCATGGGCACCATGGGCGCCGTAGGTCTCAAAAAGCGGATTTTGGGCTCCAACGCCAGCCGGGTGGTCAGGGAGGCTGTTTGTCCAGTAATCACCATCAAAGGCAAAGAACACCGTTTTGGAATTAAACATATTCTTTTACCTTTGGATTTAACCAAGGAGACCAAGGAGAAGGTCAACAAGGCCATCAACATCGCCCGGATGTTCGGTTCTGTGATTCATATTGTGACTATCGTAGAGAGCAAGGATGAATTCATCAACAACAAGCTCACCCGACAAATGGATCAGGTATCGGAACACATTGTGGAAGCAGGCATTCAATGCACGAGCGAGTTCGTCAAAGGCGGCGATGTGGTGGACGAGATCCTGAAAGTGGCCGAGCGCACACAGTCGGACCTGATCATGATCATGACCCAGCAGGAGGTAGGTTTCACAGACCTCTTCATCTCCTCCGCGGCGCAAGAAGTCATAAACAGGTCGGAGGTTCCGGTACTCTCCATCAGGCCCATGCCTAGGAAAGACACTACCACCTTCACCATCCAATAAAATCAAATTGATATGGCAAGTCCCGATCCAGAACTCGTTAACCGCATCCTGATTCCTTTCGATTTCTCCGAAACCTCAGAGCTCAGTATGGAGCATGGCCTTTTCATGGCCAAACTGGTGAAAGCTGAAATTCTGCTGCTTCACATTGTTGAACAGGTATCATTCACCACGGCCATCAGTCAAGCCTTGGGCGGAGTGGAAAAGAAAATCGAGTCCGCTTCAATTGAGAAGCTACAAGCATACGCTGATCAGGTGCATGCCAAATCGGGCTTGACGGTAACCGTTCGCACCGAGGTGGGGAGGGTTTATAGAAAAATCAACGAGGTTGCCAACGAGTGGAAGGCCGACCTGATCATCATGGGTACTCATGGTGCTCAGGGTTATCAGAAGTTTTCACTTGGCACCAACACTTCACGAGTGGTTCAGGAGTCTCCTTGTCCTGTGTTATCCGTGCAAACGCATGCGACTGGGCTTGGTTTCAAAAAGATTGTTTTGCCGATAGACGAGTCTGTGGAGTCGCGCCAAAAGGTTCCATTTGCTGTGGGAATTGCCCAGTTTTATGGTGCACAAATTGTGTTGCTGGGTATCATTAATTTCAGCGGCGAGGAATTGGTCCGTAGATTCAAAATAAAGGTGGAGCAAGTGGAGGATTACGTAGTGAACCACGGCCTCGATTATGAAACTGTTTACCGAGAAGGCAACGACCTGGCCGGTATCACTTTGCGTACCTCTGAAGAACTGGGCGCTGATATGTTGGTGATTATGACCGAACAGCAACCATCTATCACTGGTTTTCTGTTAGGCACCTATGCCACGCGTGTGGTCAATAATTCTAGGATTCCTGTGATGAGCATTCATCCCACGGAAGTGGACCCCGACAAAATAACAGTCCGTTTTTAAGGTTTTATACCAAAGACCTCCTGAAGCAAAGCCGAGCCGGTTGCAACTGGGTCTTTGCGTATTTTAGCTTCTTCTTCAGCTACTAATTTGAAAAGTCCCTCGATGGCTTTGGCTGTGACATATGCCTCCAAATTCGGATTCAGTTTTTTTACAGTTGGTATCTTATTGTAATTTTTTGCTAGCGGCGTCCAATACTTGGTTACCTGAACCTTGGTTAATGATGCTTTAACGATTGGTGCGAACTCCTTTTTTAGGTCTGGAGTGGTTTTGCCTTGCAGGAATTGGGTGGCTGAATGATCGCCGCCGCGCAAAATATTCAATACATAGGTAATTGTGA
>JBKDSL010000210.1:0-10489 GCA_046340555.1 Bacteroidota bacterium | reverse complement strand
TAAGCAAATCCGACATTATATTTGCCATGCCATGCAACGAAAAGGAACGGATTGTTGTTCTAATGTTAATATTAAAGCTATAGACATGCACTTCAAAACAAAACTTAAACAAAGCCTGATGGTGGCAGCCACATTGGTCGGACCCCTAGTGTTCGTTGGATGCGATAAAGACGACGCTAACGGTCCTGCACCTACTGAACCCCAGGTGCCATCCATGACCATCGAAATGGATCACCTGGCCGGCAATCGCAAGTTTTGGTTCGACACCACCTATACAAACGCAGCGGGTGAGAATTTCACAGCCAGCATGTTTAAGTACTATGTTTCCAATATTCGATTGGTTGACGCAAATGGTGGACTGCATCCTATTCCTGAAAGTTACTTTTTAGTGGATCATGCCAACCCCACGTCCATGACTTTGGAGCTGAACGATGTGGAGGCTGGTACTTACACCGGAATAAAATTCATCATTGGTGTGGATAGTGCCAGTAACTGTTCAGGTGCACAAAGTGGCGACTTGGATCCGGGCCTTGGCATGTTCTGGACTTGGAACACCGGATATATCTTCATGAAGTTGGAAGGAAACTGCCCGCAAGGGTTTTTCGAATACCACATCGGTGGTTACAAAGGTGCCAATGTGAATTTTCGTGAGATCGACATGAGCTTCAATGGCGATCAGTTGGTTTTGGCTCCAAATAAAAAGCCCGAGTTGCATTTGGTTACAGATGTGCTCGAGATATTTAAAAACCCAAACAACATCAGTTTCTCAAGCGCTCAAGTGGTTACCATGCCTGGATCAAATGCCACTGCTATAGCAGACAACTATGAAGACATGATTCGTTACGATCATTTGCATAACGAATAAAAAAAGGACATGAAGAGAACCAAATCATCATTGTTAATGGTCCTGGGTATGGTGGCCTTTTCGATGCAATCTTGTAAAGATGAAAAAGAAGACACCTGTGTTGCAGGGTCAGGAGGTGCAGTTGATTTGACACTTTTTCCGCAACATCATGGAGAAGCTATCCCAGGCATAATTGGCTATGTTGATTCCGCTTTTATCAAGTTCAACACGCGTGATTTTCCAGGTGATGATCCCTCTAAATACGACCTGGTTTTGACGGGCGATGTGGGCAGCGACAGTGTTTTGGTTCAGGGATTGAAATGTGGGGATTATTTCCTGTTCATGACTGGATTTGACACCAGTATAGCTGAGCGTGTGAAGGGTGGAATTCCATACACCATCCAAGAGGGCGCTTCGGGAATCAAAAACGTAGTGGTTCCCGTAACAGAAGACTAGGTTTGTATTGAATTTTAATCGACAAACAAAAAGCCCCAAGTTAAACTTGGGGCTTTTTCTATTTTGGAATTTCGTGGTTGATTATTCCACTACGAAACGTGCGGTCTTGCGCTCGCCGTTGATTTCCACAATCACAAAATGCATTCCTTTGGAAACGTTGGAGAAATCGTTGGAGAAGGAGTTCACACCTTCTGTTACCTCGAAGGCATCGTTAGCGTAAACCATCTTTCCAAGCATGTCGGCGATCATGATTTTGGCAGTGCCATTTACATCAGAGACAAACTCGAAAGTAGATTTGCTTGAGGTTGGATTTGGCATAACCAGCACCGTTGATTGATCAATAGGCTCGACAGCTACGGCATTACCATCATCAATCCTCCAGTTGGTACCGGAAGTGCTAATGCGGAGTGTATAGCAGGAAGAAGTGCTGAATACACCCTGATACCCGATAACGCGGATATAGTAAGTGGCCGCTTTAGTCGCATTACGGATGATTTGCTCTGATGATGTGCCAGTAAGCGTTCCACTTCCAAGCACAGTTGAAGCATTGTTGGAATAGAGGTAAACATCATAGTCCGCTGGTAAAGTAGTCAAGTTAACTTTCACACGTGTGGCACCTGAAATGGTGGAGAAACGGTACCAATCCACATCCGTAGTGGAGCTAATAGTGGCCGTGAGGTTGGTATTGAGCTGAGAAGTGGTCAATATTTTAGCAGTACCGGAGGTATTGTTGGACTCGTAAGGATCGTTGCAAGTGGTGGCACTCTGTGTGGTGAAGGTGGCAGTGGTTGAATATGTACCAGGGGTACCCGAACAAACCGCTTGTACTTGATATGTGTACTGGGTAGCGGCGGTGAGACCGGAAATGTTTACTGAGGTGGTTGCGCTGGTGGTCGTGGTCCATACGGTGGTGGAGTTTGGACGATACTGCACATTATAGGAGGATGCTCCCGATACGGCAACCCAATTCAATGTCGCGGATGAGGTAGTAACGGAGTTGGCGCTCAAGCCGGATGGCGTACCGCAGGTGGTGCCTGTTGCAGTGGTGGTGAACAAGGTAGATGCCGAGAAGCTTCCCGTGTTGGTACCACAAACAGCCTGTACCTGTACCTCGTATTGGGTGGAAGCGGCCAATCCCGAAAGGGCGACCCCTGTAGTGGTGGATGAGGTTGAACTCCATGCGGCGCCTGAGCCAGCAATCCTGTATTGAACGTTATAGGAAGTCGCACCTGAAACAGCCGACCAACTGATGGATGCCGAGGAGGAAGTGACACCTGAAGCGATAACACCCGTAGGTGTACCGCAAGAAATGTTAGGAGGTACACATCCGAGGGACGTTAATAAACCGGGACGAAAGGCTGTAATGGCCGCATTCATTCGGGAAGACTGACCAGCGGTGAACATGTTCATACATTCGTCATTGGTGTAGTCCATATAATTCATGGTCATTTCAATGGGGTTACCTGAGCATGTGGAGTAGTGTGGGTAGGTAGGACATCCACCATTGGAGGTATTATGAACAGGCGTATCAGGAACGGAATCCGTACCACAGGTCGCATCACCCCAAATATGACGCAAGGCAAGCCAGTGACCAACTTCGTGTGTGGCGGTACGTCCCAAGTGGTAAGGTGTAGATGTACCAGGAGATGATGGCCCTCCCACAGAACCCGTCAGAACCACAACTCCGTCTGTGCTAGCTGAACCACCTGGAAACTGGGCATATCCCAATAAACCTCCACCCAAATTGCATACCCATATGTTAAGGTATTGAGATGTGTTCCAAGCGTTGCTTCCTCCTTGTGAGGTAAATTTCATGGCATTATTGGAACTGAAAGAGGAGACTGTTGTGGGAACGCGAAGGATTCCATTAGTAGGATTGCCATTGGGGTCACGTTGCGCCAAACAAAACTGGATGTTGGTATTTGCGGCAACACTTTGAAATATGGAAGGCGTGTTACTGGCATCAGCATTCAACCTGGCGAAATCCTTGTTTAGCACGTCCAATTGGGCTAGGATACGAGCATCAGGAATATTGAGCGTTGAAGTATTGTAAAGAACATGGAATACTACCGGAATGGTAGTCACCATGCCTGTTTTTTGATTGCCTTGCTTTTCGATGATAAGGCGGGTTTGCCTTTCGATCTCATGCATTTGGTTCTTGAGGGAGGGATCCAAAGCTTGTTGCTCCTCCAAATGCTGCATAGTGCCGCAATTACGCTGATCTTGAGCATTTGCGACAAATGGCATCAGGGCTGCCATAAAGCCCGCTACGAGTAGGTTTCTGAGATTCATATTGGTTAAATTTTGTTATCAAATGTAATGACAAACAAATGTAGTAGTCAACAATAAAATTGTAGTAAAAAATTGAATGGCATCTTAAAACTTTATTTCACTGATAATAAGTTCCTTAAATGGCTTTTAGGTGAAAATGGTCACCTACCACTAACAACAAATTCCAATACGCTTTTGATATATCAGCTTTTTCTTTTTTTCTTTGCTATTCTGTTAAAACCAAGCAACTAAAAACCAAACAACATACAGCAATATGATGAGTCGTACTAAATGCCTGATCTTCATACTGGTAGCGCTCTTTTCGCTCCCGGTGGCCGCACAAAACAAGAAAGCCCCAAAGAGCAAAACGCCAAAAGCCGACAAGGCATACAACATGGCCAATTACGCCAAGGCCATTGAGCTGTACAAGAAGTCGTATGCCAAGCACAAGTCGAAAAACGACAAGGCTGCTACTGCTTTCAAAACAGGTCAGTCTTACACTAAACTCAGCAATTGGAAAGAAGCGCTGAATTGGTATGAAAAGTCGGTTAACGACGGCAACAAAGACCCCAACGCCACTTGGATGTATGCCGAGTGTTTGCGCGCCAACGGCCGATACGACGAAGCCATTGCCAAATACAATGCTTACAAGGAAATGGCTCCAGAAGATACCCGTACTGCGAAGGCTATTGAGTCTTGCACTACAGCCCAAGGGTGGAAAGACAAGCCAACTCGCGCAGTGATTGAAAACGCTGGGGTGTTGAACTCAAAGTATTACGACTTCGCCCCTACCCGCTCCAACAACGATAAGGGTGTTTTCTTTACCTCTTCCCGTATGGAAGCTACTGGTAACAACAACGATGGATGGTATGGCGAAAAGTTCTTTGACCTTTTCACCTCCTCTATGGATAACAACGGCAAATGGAGCACGCCAGTTGCTGTTCCTGCTCCTGTAAACTCGGCCTCCTCTGATGGAACTGCCGCATGGGATGCCAAGAACAAAACTCTTTATTTCTCTCGCTGCGGCAAAATCAAAGGTAAAGAAGGTGTTTGCCGCTTGCACATGTCGGTTTATGATGGATCTAAATGGAGCGAGCCTACAGCTCTTCCTTTCGCGTCTGAAGATTACAACACTGGTCACCCTGCAGTTAGCGAAGACGGTAACACCATTTACTTCTCTTCCGATATGCCTGGCACTACTGGTGGTAAAGACTTGTTCATGTCAACACGTGATGGCGCTGGAAACTGGACTGCTCCCGTAAACTTGGGTGGTGCTGTGAATACTACAGCAGATGAAATGTACCCTTCTGTTGTTGGCAACAAGCTTTACTTCGCATCCGCAGGCCATGTAGGCATGGGCGGTTTGGATATTTTCTCTGCTACCAACGATGGTGGTGCATGGGGCAATATAACCAACGTGCAATCACCTATGAACTCTTCAGCTGATGATTTCGGTATCATGTTCTTGGATGCCGCATCTGGATTCATTTCATCCAACCGCGAAGGTGGTCAGGGTGCTGATGATATTTACACTTTCCGCATTCCTCCTCCTATATTCAATGTTTCTGGTCGCGTTTATGACACAGATACCAAAGAGAGCATTGCTGACGCAACTGTTGAGCTTTTCGGTAGCGACGGTACCTCACTTAGCGTTCGCACAGGTGCAGATGGTATGTACCGTTACCAACTCAACCCAGAGACCAAATACAAGATTTCCGCTTCTTACACTGGATACCTCACCAAGTTCTTGGAAGTTTCTACTGTGGGCTTGATGGATTCCAAAGACTTTGTTGGTGATTTCGATTTCCCATTGAAGTCTACTGCCAAGCCAATCGAATTGGTGGACATCTTCTACGACCTCGACAAAGCCACTTTGCGTGCTGAGTCTAAAGCTGAACTGGATAAGTTGATTACCATCCTTGGCGAAAACCCAACCATCACCATCCGCATCGAAGCGCACACCGACTCCCGTGCAACCGACGAATACAACATGGATCTGTCTAAGCGCAGGGCTAAGTCTGTTGTGGATTATCTGATCGGAAAAGGCATCGACAAAGATCGTTTGAGCTCTGAAGGATTCGGCGAATCGAAACTCCGCGTAAGCGATGCTGATATCGAGAAGATGGCAACAGAGGAAGAGAAGGAAGCCGCGCACCAAAAGAACCGCCGTACCGAGTTCAGTGTGTTGAGCACCGACTTCGTACCTAAGAAGAAGTAGTTCACATTCCATAATTAACGGAAAGCATCCCTTGTGGATGCTTTCCACGTTTTAAGACATGTCAGACACATCCAAATACGCATCGCGCGGGGTCTCCTCCTCCAAAGAGGATGTGCATCGTGCCATCCGTCACACAGACAAAGGCCTGTTCCCAAAAGCCTTTTGCAAAGTGGTTCCCGACTTGCTAGGAGGGGATGAAAATTGGTGTACCATCATGCACGCTGATGGCGCCGGTACGAAGTCATCTCTAGCCTATGCCTATTGGAAAGAGACAGGCGACCTATCCGTTTGGAAGGGTGTTGCCCAAGATGCGATTGTGATGAATACCGACGATCTGATTTGCGTAGGTGCCACACAAAACATTCTCCTCTCCTCTACCATTGGGCGCAATAAACGTTTGGTGCCGGGTGAAGTAATCGAAGCGATAATCAGTGGCACAGAAGAGTTTTTGGAAAAGATGCGTGCCATGGGTTTGGAAATCCAATCCACCGGAGGTGAAACCGCCGATGTTGGTGATCTGGTTCGGACTATTATTGTAGATAGCACCGTTACGTGCCGCATGAAGCGATCCGATGTGATATCCAACGATCAAATACGCCCTGGCGATGTGATTGTGGGCTTGGCATCGTTCGGCAAAGCGACTTACGAAGACGATTACAATGGGGGAATGGGCAGCAATGGTTTGACCTCTGCTCGTCACGATGTTTTCGCGAAGTACATCGCCAACAAATACCCAGAGACTTATGACGCCGCCATCAACGAAGAATTGGTTTATTGCGGTGGTAAGTCATTAACCGACCCTATTGCCATCCAAGATGACTTCTCGGGATTCAATGGAACTGTTGACGCGGGCAAGTTAGTGTTGTCTCCAACCAGAACATACGCTCCTGTAATCAAGAAAGCCCTTGAAGCAATGCGTCAGCACATACATGGCATAGTGCATTGCTCAGGAGGCGGACAAACCAAAGTGCTGCATTTTGTGGATGGCGTTGAAATCATCAAAGACAACTTGTTTCCATTACCTCCCCTGTTTGAATTGATCAAGCAGGAGTCGAACACACCCATGCGAGAATTGCTGCAAGTGTTTAACTGCGGACACCGCATGGAAGTTTACTTGGATCCGCAAGCCGCCGATGATCTCATCGCCATCAGTCATTCCTTCGGCATCGATGCTCGTATTATCGGTCGCGTAGTTGCGTCTGAAAGCCGCAAACTTATCATCCGCCACAACGGCGAAACATACGAATTCTGATTTTCACTCAACACGCTACATGGATTCGCTACTCGAAAAACTGGAATCGCTCAAACACCGACATGATCAAATCGGAACGCAATTGGGCGACCCCGGTGTGATTGCCGATCAAAAGCGTTTTCGTGCGCTTACCAAATCATGGCGCGACCTTGAAAAGATCGTAGACGCATACAAGCAATACAAATCGGCCCTCAACAACATTGAATCGGCCAAGCATGTGATCGCTAACGAAAAGGACGAGGAGTTCAAATCCATGGCCAAGGAAGAGTTGGATGAGAACACCAAGTTGGTGGAACAATTGGAAGAAGAGATTCGAGTGCTTTTATTACCGCAGGATCCCGAGGACAGCAAGAATGCGATTGTTGAGATTCGAGGAGGAACCGGTGGAGACGAGGCCAGTATTTTCGCTGGTGATCTGTTCAGAATGTACTCGCGCTACTGCGAAGGACGTGGTTGGAAAGTAGCCGTTGTGGATACCAATGATGGAAACACCGGTGGATACAAGGAAGTAGTGTTTGAAGTAACCGGCGAACAGGTTTACGGCACATTGAAGTTCGAAAGCGGCGTACACCGCGTTCAACGTGTTCCAGAGACAGAGGCACAAGGTCGTGTGCATACATCAGCCGCTACCGTGGCGGTATTGCCCGAGGCAGATGAGGATTACGAAGTAGAGATCAATCCGGCAGACTTGGAAGTGCAAACGGCTCGATCGAGTGGTGCAGGTGGACAAAACGTAAACAAGGTGGAAACGAAAGTGCAAATGACACACAAGCCTACCGGCATCATGGTTACTTGCCAGATCGAACGATCACAACACGGCAACCGCGAACGTGCTTTGCAAATGCTAAAATCGAAGCTCTACGAAATCGAAATCAACAAGCGTCACGAGGAAACATCCAAGCGCAGGAAAACCATGGTATCAACCGGCGACCGCTCAGCGAAAATCCGTACTTATAACTATCCGCAGAGCCGAGTTACCGACCACCGCATTGGTTTGAGCAGCCATAATCTTCCAGCCGTGATGAATGGAGACATACAGGAATTCCTAACCGCTTTGCAAATGGCTGAAAACGCCGAAAAAATGAAAGAGGCTTCAATTGCCTAATGCCCTACCCTTTTACCTGTTTGTAATTTTTGTATTCGCCGGGACGCCATCCGGTGAGCTCTTCCACCCAGTATAGCAAGGTCGTAACCAAGCCGCGTTTTTTACGCGACGGATCGAACGAGAATTTCCAATTCATAGAAGCAATACGCTCGCGCATCACCTCAGGATGTGTTCCATTGAAAAGGGATAAGGAATCTATCTTGGTATAGTCGAACTCAGCAGCAACCGCCACATTTTTCGAGACCCACTCATCGCTATGCCACATGCGATGAAAGGATTCCTCTTTGGCTTGCATGGTTTTGGGAGGACGCACCCAACCGTAATGGTGCATGAAGGCGTAAACGGGTTTTACCCGCAGCGCTTTGTTTTTCCGGCGGAATCCTTGCGCATCGCGAAACGATTGAATACCCAAGTTGTTTTTAACCACCCGGATTTCGTTGCGGTACCACTTGCGTGAATCTCCCAAGTAATCGTATGAACCATAAAAATGACGATAGCGCAATAACAATCCTTCGATGCGTTGATCATCGCGGTACTTGAGCATGGCATCGCGCAGTGCTTGGTAGCCGTGTTCATGTAGTACCTCATCTGCTTGGATGTAAAACGCCCAATGGCTTTGTGCAGAAACAAGGCGCATCGCCTTGTCGGTTTCAACCGCCAAAACCTTCCCACCTTCACGCAGGCTATCATCCCACACACTGTCGAATATTTTGATGCGCGGATCGGAGATGGATTCTATAAGTTGACGCGTGCCATCATCGGAGTTGCCCACCAACACCACAAATTCGTCGCACAAAGGAAGCACCGAGAGAATGGCCTCCTTAACGGGATAGCCGAACTTTATAGCGTTGCGCACAATGGTGAAACCCGAAACACGGACCTCGCTCATAATAATAGCAGGATTAGGATGGGATGATGAAACGGGATGCGTTTCCGATATAGTTAACGGGCGTGATACCTAAAAGTTCACGCTTGACCGCATCTGAAACCGCAAGTCCGTTGATGAACACATGCATGGTTTCGCGTGTGATGCTGTCGCCACCGTTGCGTGTAAGCTCTTTGAGCGCCTCATAAGGTTGTGGATACCCTTCGCGGCGCAGAATGGTCTGAACCGCTTCAGAAACAACCGCCCAGTTCGATTCCAAATCATTTGCCAAGGCTTGATGATTCACTTGAATCTTATCGAGTCCCTTTGATAAGGAACGCAGCGCGATGAGCGTATGAGCGAAGGGAACACCTGCGTTGCGCAGCACTGTTGAGTCGGTAAGGTCGCGTTGTAAACGCGATACGGGAAGCTTTTCAGACAGGAATTGGAACACCGTATTGGCCATTCCCAGATTGCCTTCGGCATTTTCAAAATCAATCGGATTGACTTTATGCGGCATGGCCGATGAACCTACTTCGCCTTTCTTTACCGACTGCGTGAAATATCCCAACGAAACATAAGTCCACACATCACGACTCAAATCCACGAGGATGGTGTTGATGCGCCTCCAGTTATCATATACGGCAGCCCTGTTATCGTAATGCTCGATCTGCGTGGTGATAGCTGAACGATGCAAGCCCAATGACTGAATGAATCGGTTGCCGAATGAAGCCCAATCGTATTCGGGATATGCGGCATGATGGGCATTGAAGTTGCCGGTGGCACCTCCGAACTTAGCCGACCATGGAATGGTTTGCAAGAGTTTTTTCTGTTGGATGATGCGTTCACAAAATACCGCGAACTCTTTTCCGAGCGTAGTTGGCGATGCTGGTTGGCCATGTGTGCGCGACAACATGGCTATGTTGCGCCATGATTCGGCAGCGGCACACAATTTTTGCAACACCTCATCCAAGGCCGGAGCCATTACTTGGTGCATAGCATCACGCAACAGCATCGGAATGGCGGTGTTGTTGATGTCCTGGGAAGTAAGACCGAAATGAATGAACTCGGATGCGTTACCCAGCAAATCGCCGAGCTGTTCCTTCATGTAATACTCCACCGCCTTCACATCGTGATTGGTGGTGGATTCTATTTCCTTAACCCTGGCTGCGCTGATTTCATGGGAGCTGGATGCCATCCGCTGCAAAGCGGTCTTAGCCTCGGCAGAAAGAGTGCTAGGACCTGCAAGTCCTGTCTCGGCCAATGCCAACAAGTAAGCGGCTTCCACCTGTACACGGTAACGGATCAGGGCCGATTCGGAAAAGTATCCCGCCAAAGGCTCACATACCTTGCGGTAGCGACCGTCTATCGGCGAAATGGCGTCTAATGGGGTAAGTGACATCGTTTTACGCCACAAAGATAGGAATTTTACCCTTACCCTCAACCCGATACGCCTATTTATATGATTGATTTTTAGA
>JBKDSL010000209.1:0-3188 GCA_046340555.1 Bacteroidota bacterium | reverse complement strand
AACCACCCCAACCAAACCCATCAATGTGGTGACCTTGGGTTGCTCCAAGAACGTGGTTGATTCCGAAGTGCTCATGGGCCAGTTGCAAGCCAACGATTTCGAGGTGGCACATGAGGCGGATGCCCAAACAGAGGACATTGTAATCATCAATACTTGCGGCTTCATCGACAATGCCAAGCAGGAATCAATCGATACCATTCTCCATTTCGCCAAAGAGCGTGAACAGGGCAAGATCAGTAAGCTGATTGTGACCGGATGTTTGTCGGAGCGCTATAAGCCCGATTTGGAAAAGGAGATTGCCGACGTGGATCATTTCTTTGGTACACGTGATTTGCCTTTGCTTTTGAATACGCTTGGCGCGGATTTCAAACACGAGTTGGTGGGTGAGCGCATGCTAACCACCCCGAGGCATTTCGCATACTTGAAAATATCAGAGGGTTGCGACCGCCCATGTTCCTTTTGTGCCATTCCGCTGATGCGTGGCAGCCACGTTTCCAAACCCATGGAGCAGTTGGAGGAAGAAGCACGTGCACTGGCAGCCAAGGGCACCAAGGAGTTGCTCATCATAGCTCAAGACGCCACTTATTACGGCCTCGATTTATACAAGGAGCGCAGGCTCGCAGAGTTGATGGTTCGGCTATCGAAAGTGGAAGGCATTGAATGGATCAAATTGCATTACGCATTTCCAACAGGCTTCCCGATGGATGTGTTGGATGTGATGCGTGATACTCCCAATATCTGTAACTACATCGACATTCCGTTGCAACATGCCGCCGACAATGTCTTGAAGTCGATGCGACGAGGCACCACGCTGGCCAAAACGGAAGAGCTCATCGCATCCATCCGCGAAAGCGTACCCGGCATTGCCATTCGAACCACACTGATTTCAGGATATCCTGGAGAAACCGAAGAGGATCACCAAACATTGGTGGACTTTGTTCGTCGTAATCGCTTCGATCGACTGGGTGTTTTCACCTATTCACACGAGGAGAATACTCACGCCTATGGATTGGTTGATGATGTGCCTGCCGAAACGAAGCAGGATCGAGTTGATGAGATCATGGCGGTGCAACAGCGTATTTCATCCGACATCAATCAGCAGAAAATCGGTCAAGAGTTCAAGGTTTTGATTGACCGCAAGGAAGGCAACTATTATGTGGGTCGCACCGAATTCGATTCGCCTGAAGTGGATAACGAAGTGCTCATCGAAGCCAAGGACCTTTACCTGCGCCAGGGTAACTTTGTTCAAGTGCGTATCACTGATGCGGGCGAATTCGACTTGTTCGGCATTCCCGTCTGATTTTCTATCTTTCCATCATGAAAACCGCGCGGGTTCCTTTTTCCGATACGGGATTGTTCCCCGCCTTATTGACACGATATCTTTCGGGAGACGAATCCTTGAAACCTTTTTATCGATTTAAACCTGAGCTGCAATCTTTCTCTATGGCCATCGCCGAAAGGCGGAAAACCAAAATCAACAGGCAAGCGCTTCACGATGCACTGATGCGTCAATACGATCGTTTGATTGAACCTGCTCACGAGGCACAAATCTCCATCGAATCGCTGTTGTCAGAAGACACGTTCACCATTACCACCGGTCATCAGCTGAATGTTTTTACAGGTCCGTTGTATTGCGTTTACAAGATACTTTCCACTATCAGACTTGCACAACAATTGCGTGATGCACATCCTGAATGCAATTTCGTTCCTGTGTTTTGGATGGCATCCGAAGACCATGATATTGCTGAAATAGATCATTTCAGAGTATATGGTAACGATTTGAAATGGGAGCAAGCCGGCGTGGGTCCATCAGGACGCTTATCAACTGCTGGCTTAGACGATCTCTCCAATCATTTGCAGGAGTTGCTCGGAGAGCAACACCAATCTGTAAGTGGCGTTTTCAAGAATGCATACAGTCGTCATCATAATCTTGCCGATGCCACTCGGGAAATATTCAATGCGCTGTTTGGCAAGTTCGGGTTGGTGGTTTTGGATGGTGATGTCTCGGCTTTGAAAAGAGAGTTTGCTCCCATGATGCTACAAGAATTAACCGCTCAAACATCATTCAGTGCCTTGAGCGAAACCAATACAAGGTTTCAATCCGTTGGTAAATTGCAAGTCGCACCCCGCAGCGTCAATCTCTTCTATTTGCAAGACGGCTTTCGCGAACGAATTGATCGCAAAGAAAATGGTGATTGGAATGTGTTGAACACCTCGATTTTTTTTAATCAAGCGCAATTGGAAAACGAGTTGAATCATCATCCTGAGCGGTTCAGTCCCAATGTAGTGCTTCGCCCCGTTTATCAAGAAACCATCTTGCCGAATCTCGCCTACATCGGTGGTCCGGGAGAATTGAATTATTGGCTGCAGTTGAAGGACGTATTCAGCGCTTTTGGTGTTTTTTATCCAATGGTATTGATGCGATCCAGCTTTACCCTGTTGAATGATGCGGATGTTTCAAGAATGGAAAAGCTTGGCTTTGTTGTTAATGATCTTTTTCAATCTCAGGACTCACTTTTGGTGAAGGCGCTAGAGCGGATAGGGGAGACGGCACCTGATTTGTCAGGAGCATATCAACAAGCAGGAGATGCTTTTGAAATGCTGAAGCAACAGCTTTTAAAAGTTGATGCAACATTGGTTCCATCGGTGGAGGCTGAAAAGGCCAAAACGATGAAAGCGATTTCGAATTTGGAAGAAAAAGCACATCGCGCCGTAAAGCGTAAAAACGAACAGATGCTTGCGCAGATAACAAAACTCAAATCCAGGATTGCGCCATCAGGTGTGCCTCAAGAGCGAATCGAAGGTTTTCCCGGGTTGAATGCCGATTTTTCAGGCAAGCTTATCGATGAACTGTTGCCGCACGCTTCACCCATCGAGCCTTGCCATACCGTGGTAATGTGATATTTTTGATTAATCAATCCATAAGCCATGGTATTTGAAAAGCTAAAAACATCCAAGCATAACGAACTCTCTTGGTTGAATCTTGCCATAACAGCTTTGTCGTTGTATGTGGTTATGGCGATTCTTTTCGATATGCTTTTCGATTTGGATCCGCGAATTTCAAAGTTAATCAGCTTGACTGACAACATCATTTGTGTTTTCTTTTTCTTTGAATTCATTTACCGCTTATACACTTCATCAGATCGGTTGGCTTATCTCAAGTGGGGTTGGCTTGATCTGCTTTCGAG
>JBKDSL010000208.1:0-9680 GCA_046340555.1 Bacteroidota bacterium | reverse complement strand
GTATATCGTATATCGTCCATCGTCCATCGCCCATCATGTAAACGCATTCTCCCCGGTCACATCCATTCCTGTAATCAGCAAGTGGCTGTCGTGGGTGCCTTCGTAAGTGACAACCGACTCGAGGTTCATCATGTGGCGCATGATCGGGTATTCACCCGTGATGCCCATGCCGCCGTGTATTTGGCGTGCTTCGCGAGCGATTTCCAGAGCCATGTTAACGTTGTTGCGCTTGGCCATGGAGATTTGTGCCGGTGTAGCGCGGTTTTCGTTTTTCAAAACACCCAAGCGCCAAGTCAAAAGTTGTGCTTTGGTTATTTCGGTAATCATCTCGGCCAATTTCTTTTGTTGCAATTGGAAACCACCAATTGGGCGGCCGAACTGCTTGCGCTCTTTCGAGTACCGCAGTGAAGAATCGTAACAATCCATGGCTGCGCCCAATGCACCCCATGAAATACCGAAGCGGGCCGAGTTCAAACATCCCAACGGACCTTTAAGGCCTTTCACATTGGGAAGCAGGTTTTCCTTGGGCACTTCAACGTTATCGAACACGAGCTCGCCAGTGGCAGAAGCGCGCAACGACCATTTGTTGTGTGTTTCAGGTGTGGTGAATCCTTTCATGCCACGCTCTACAATCACACCGCGAATCACACCTTCTTCATCCTTGGCCCACACTACGGCTACTTGTGCAAATGGAGCATTGCTGATCCACATCTTGGCACCATTGAGCAAATAATGATCGCCTTTGTCCTTGATGTTGGTCACCATGCCACCGGGGTTAGAACCATGGTCGGGCTCGGTTAGACCGAAGCACCCCATCCATTCACCTGAGGCAAGTTTTGGAAGGTATTTCTTGCGCTGCTCCTCGGAGCCGTATGTGTAAATGGGATACATCACCAATGAACTTTGTACGGAAGCGGTTGAGCGCAATCCACTATCGCCACGCTCCAATTCTTGCATGATGAGTCCGTAGGAGATCTGATCCAAACCGCCACCACCATATTCCACGGGAATATATGGTCCAAAGGCACCAACTTCGGCAAGGCCTTTGATCAGGTGCGAGGGGAACTCACATTTCTGGCAGGCATCTTCGATGATGGGCGACACTTCTTTTTTCACCCAAGCGCGAACCGTATCACGTATGAGTTTATGCTCGTCGGTGAGCAGTTCATCCATTTGGAAGTAATCAGGGGCTTGAAAGCGGTCTTGTGCCATAACGAGTTGGTATTGGATTTTGAGTAGGCGAATTTAATCAATTCGCTCGATTTGAGCGCTAGGGTTTGTTAATCAGTATTTTACCGGTGTACTTCAATTCGTTTTGTTGATGAATTTGGTAATAGTACAACCCATGTGGCAGCGATTGTGTTTCGGGTTGCCACATATTTCCTCGGATCGTTTCGCGGCGCATCAAACGTCCAACCGCATCCGTCAAAATGCATTCAAAAAAATCGCTAGAAGTGTTGCTGATGTACCAAGTGCAACCATCGGAGCACGGATTTGGAAAAACGGTAATGCCATCCGTACCATAGTCGATGTAAAAAATGGAACGCATGTCGGAATATAGTCCTTGCAAACCCGCATCCAGTCGGTAATAGGAGATTCGGTTGCGCACTGGGTTTACGTCAGTGAACTGATAATCGGTTTCTCCAGCGCTGCTGCCACAAACTCCAACAAATTCGTGCACGGTTTCAAATGTTATGGCGTCGGATGATCGCTCTAACCGGATGCCATTACATGTAGCGCCTGCATACATGGTGAAGTCCACTAACACACCCTCCGGCGTTTGCACCAATGTAAAGTGTTTGAACAACGTATCGGTTTGCGCCTGAGAAAAAATAGGTAGGCAACAAAGCAGTAACAACGCGGTTTTTATGTTCATGGTTTTCAAATATAGCACGAACGTGGTCGCTAACAATATTGTTGCATCAAATGAATGTTTGTTCTGAGTCGCTTTTATTAACTTTACATGGAAAACCAATCATCAATCGCATGAAACGATATCCGATCTTTCTAGTGGCTTTTATATTCGGAACGGTAATTCTTCAAGGCTGTAAGGATGAATCCGCTGAACTGCCAGCTCCCAATGAACCCCGTTTGGTTTTCAAATTCGTATTCGACTCCACGCAAGTTCGTCTCAACAACCTGGGTAATCTAGCAACCTTGCCAGCTAATCATGGAGCACAATCGCCTCGATTCAACCAAATGAGTGCACATTATATCGAACTTACTCCTAATCAATTCACGCAGATAGGTCAAGGGGCGGTTTTGTATCATAACGCTGAAACGACAGCTGGTGGTGCCACAGCCATCGATTTTTCTAAATCCAATCCTGTGGGTAACAACGAAACCTTTTACAGCATCCCTCTCAAGGATGTAGTCCCCGGAAATTATGATTGGCTGCGTGTGTCGCTAGGCTATCAGAATTATGATATCGATTTCAGATACAATTTGAATGGCACCAATTACGATCTAAATGCAACTGTTGCATCATTCATTGGCTACAATACATATCTGAGTGCTTTCAAAATTAAAGACAGCACCTTGGTGGTAAATGCCAATAAGCCACAAGGTTTTTGGGCCTTTGAAACAATTTACAATGTGTCGAGCGGACAATCCGCCGCTGGTGCCACCACGGTGCCCAATCCTATTTTCGCCACCTCTCCCATTCCTCAGGGCTCTTGTTTGGTTACAGGTTCGTTTGCACAACCATTGGTAATCACAGGCAATGAAACGGCTGATATTGTAGTGACCGTATCCTTATCAACCAACAAATCGTTCGAGTGGATGGAGAACAGCACGCCAGGATATTTTGAACCCGCTGCCGGCGATGCCGTGGTGGATATGGGAGTTCGCGGCATGGTGGTAACTACGAATCAATAATCAATTCACAGCTCATTTCAATGGTGATGAATTTATCGAAATTCATGCATGCTATCAGGAGTCGACTTATGAAGGTAGATTCTTTAGGACTCCAACTGAACCAACGATTCGAGATTCATGATGATGGCCTCAAATTTGAGATTCATGAACTGGTTGAACTCCGGGGATTAACCTATCCAAAACCTATATGGCTTCGTAAAGCAACTTCAGACATTGCAACATTTCGTAAAATAATTATGGAGGACGAGTATGGATTGCCGTTTGCGGTACATCCCGATTGGATCATCGATGCAGGTGCTAACATCGGTCTTTCAGCAATCTACTTTGCAAACAAATACCCCGAAGCCAAAGTGATTGCGTTGGAACCAGAACCTGGCAATTTCGAAATGCTCAAAATGAATGTAAATTCATACCCAAATATTTATCCATTGAAAGCCGCATTGTGGCCTACTTCAACGCAATTGCATATCATCAGCTATGGAAAATTGGATAATTTTCAAGTGGCATCCAACGAAGACCTGGAAACGGATGAATTCTTAAAGCAAAAGATGATACAGCTCAAGGGAAAAATTCAATTTTCCTGCGAGGCCTTTACGGTTGAAGATTTGTTAATGCGCTTCAACATCAACCGTATCGGCATTTTCAAAATCGACATCGAAGGCTCGGAGAAGGAGTTGTTTGAACAAGCAAGCAAATGGATTGACCGTGCTGACCTTCTTGTGGTGGAGCTCCATGAAAGGTGGAAACCCGGTAGTACTCGGAGTTTTTATATGAACACACCTGGTTTTGACCGAGAGTGGATTAAGGGCGAGAGTGTGTTTGTCGCTCGCAGTTGAGATCTGGCACAGGTTGCTACTTCAAGATCTCGTCCATTGTCTGCACCGCTACGGAATGGTACCCAGGACGTGCTTTGGCGTAAATGTCGCGGGCCAACTTCATGTTTTCTGGCGTTTTGGACAATGCAGCATAAAGGGGCTTGATGAACTTTCTGCGTCCTACGGCAATCATGAAACGCTCCATGTTGGGAAATGCTTCTTTGTAGTCCGTTGCAATGGCACATTGGTACCACTCACATTGGATTTCGGCGTTTGTGGAGTTGGTGAAACCGAACTGTTTGTCTAGTACTGCCATGCGGGAAGTATTCAACGAATCTTTCATGCTGCGCATAAAATAAAGCCAATGATGGGTGGTGAAATCCTTGGTGTTTAGTTGGTCGGCCTGTTTTCCTGCAATGAAATCCATTGCAGCAGCACGGGCTTTGTCTAACTCCACAGAAGTAACCACAGGACAACTGGCAGGCAAACCAGGTCCGTAAACCCAGGCATCCGCATCGATTTTTTTACGCAAGGCCTCATCGCCTTTGATCAATTCCTGCTCGAGGTAATTCAAAAAACCTTTGGTATCCATACTCTGAAAAGCGAACGTGGTGAAGTACTTGTTCAGGAATGCATCCCAACGCTCGCGACCAACCGCTTCTTCGATGGATGTGAGGAAGAACCGTCCTTTTTCATAAGCAATGTCGCTCATGCCATCATCGGGATCACGGTCTTTCAGTTCGAGGTAGAGATGCGTATCGCGACTCGTATCTCCCATCTCTTTGATCGTATTCCTTAGGTCGCCCAAACTGAGTAATGTGAGCATGTCAGCATAATTGCGGCCATAAATTTTTTCCATGATGCGGGTCTCGAAATACACGGTGAAGCCTTCGTTCAACCAGAAGTCATTCCAAGTGGCGTTGGTTACTAAATTACCCGACCATGAGTGCGCCAGCTCGTGTGCTATCAAGGCAACGAGCGAACGGTCGCCTGCGATGATGGTTGGTGTGGCAAACGTGATGCGAGGGTTCTCCATTCCACCGAATGGGAAGCTTGGAGGCAAAACCAACACGTCATACCTTCCCCAAGCATATGGTCCGTACAGTTCTTCCGCAGATGAAATCATCTTGGGCAGGTCGGCGAACTCGTAAGCCGCTTTTTCAATCAACGATGGCTCCGCAAAAACTCCAGATCGATTGTCGTATGATTTGAATTGCAAATCGCCCACGGCCAAAGCCATCAGGTAAGACGAAATGGGCTGGGGCATTTTGAATGTGTAAACGCCGTCAGCCTTCAATGCTGTATCGTTTTCGGCGCTCATCAATGCCATCATGCCGGGAGGCACGGTGATTTGCGCGTCATAGGTGAATTTGATGCCTGGACTATCTTGCAAGGGTATCCATGTTCGAGCAAGCACGGCTTGAGATTGGGTGAACAGGAAGGGGCTCTTTCCTCCAGCGGTTTGTTCAGGCTCCAGCCATTGCAAAGCAGCGGCATTGGGAGATGTGTTGTATCGAATTTTTACTTGCTTGGTGTTTGGTTTTATCACAACAGCCATCGGCGATCCCAAATAAGGCTTTGCCGGGCCGATTTCGAATGCAGTTTTTTCTCCGTCAATCAAAACTTCAGAGATGGTCAAGTCTCGAACATCCAGCATCAGAGTATCCGCGCCCGTTTTGTTTTCAATGTCAATGGTTGCGGTCCCGGCCAGGGTCTTTGAATCGAAATTCACAGTGAGGGCGAGTGACAGGTGTTTCATGACCGCTTGCTCGGGTCGGGAAAATGAGTGTACGTCGTGGATGGGATTGTTCATGATCTTGTTTTCAGGCTTATTTCCCGAACCGCACCCCCATAGGAATGTGGCGATTAGGATTAGCGACAGCTTTTGCATTTTGGCTTGTTTGATGCGAAATTAATCATCCTTCGATACTTGGGTGTTGTTGGGTATCTTTGCAACATGCCAACGGTCAACGCAACCGATACCACTGTAGCGCAGGCTGTCGATACGCTGCAGGCTCCCTTAAAGTCCATATTCACCGGTCACGAGTTGCCTGTGCGCAATATTGTGCCACGAAGCCTGGAGCCACGCAACCCCGATTGGTTCACCATTGCGCTTTTCCTGTTATTGGTATGGTTTGCTTGGACTCGGGTGGTTTACTCCAAAACCGTAGGTCAGTTATTCAGTGCATTTTTCAATATCAACGCCACCAACCAGATTGTGCGCGATGAGAACATTTTGGTACAGCGGGCTTCTGTCATGCTTTCGCTGATGTACTATTTTGCGCTCGCCTTATTTGCATTTTTAGCGCTTGATTGGTTCAGCATAAATATTTTATGGTTGGGAAATGGCATGTTTCGTTTTCTATTCTTGATGATGGCCATCGCCATGGCTTATTCCCTAAAAACAGTCTTGTTGAAAGTGTTGGGAAGTGTATTCGACGTTGAAAGGCCCGCTGCTTCATATATTTTCAATTTCACCCTCATCAATAACGCTACTGGTGTGGTACTCATACCATTGGTGATGGTTTCCGCCTACCTTGATTCATCCTTTGTAACCCTCTTTTTCTATTTGTCATTCGGTGTATTATCTATATCCTTCATTTACAGGCAAATCAGAGCATTTCGAATATGGACATCTATGCCAGGAGTTCCATTTTTTTATTTTATTCTGTACATTTGTACCCTTGAAATTTCCCCGCTGCTGCTGCTTTACAAGTTTGCTAAGGGGTAAACCTTTGAAGAAGTGGCAACCACATCCAAGGCAGATACCAAACCCTCAAAGGTCAAGTCGATTCTGGTTACCCAACCTAAACCGGAATCAGACAAGTCGCCTTATCACGACCTTGCAAAAAAGTTCAACCTGAAGATTGACTTCAGGGAGTTCATACATGTTGAAGGCCTTCCAGGTAAGGATATCCGTAAAGACAAACTGGTCATTCAGGATTTTACGGCGGTTATTCTTACTAGTCGCATAGCGGCCGATCATTTTTTCCGCATTTGCAACGAGCTCAAGATTCCCAATCTCGATCAACTGAAGTACTTCTGCATATCGGAGTCAACGGCTTTTTATCTTCAGAAATACATGGTTTACCGCAAGCGTAAGATTTTCTACGGCAAAACCACCATCAACGATTTGATAGACGTTTTGAAGAAGCACAAGAAGGAAAAATTCTTGCTGCCTTGTTCCGATGTGCACAAACAGGAAATCTCGGACACGCTTACCAGCTTTGGCATCAATCACACCAAATCCATCATGTACAAGACCGTTTGCAGCGATCTTTCCGATTTGGCTAATGTGAATTATGACATGCTCGTTTTTTTCAGTCCTTCAGGAATCACATCCTTAATGAAGAACTTTCCCAAGTTCAAGCAAAATGAGACCCGTATCGCTGCCTTTGGAGCCGCAACCAAACAGGCTGTTTTGGATGCCGGTTTGCAGTTGGATGTGATGGCGCCCGTGCCAGAGGCTCCGTCCATGACCATGGCCATCGAGCAATACGTCAAGAAGGCCAACAAATAATCCACCTCGGTTCAGGTTCTTATCTTTAACCGGTCCTTTCAGCAAGGTCCCAGCTATGTCGCGCATTTCGCACCGCTTTCCCAAAACCTCCAGGTTATATCTCCGCAAGGATATCAGCGATGTATTCAATCAGGGGCAATTGATGCGCGTAATGCCTTTCCTGGCCTATGTGAAACGGTTGCCCTTTGATGGGGGTATGGTTCGACTGGTAATATCGGTGCCCAAACGCCGGCTGAAAAGAGCCGCCGATCGAAATCTTGTGAAACGATTGGTCCGGGAGTCTTACCGACTCAATATGCCGCAATTTCTAGCCAAGCTCGATTCTTCGGAAACAATCCATCTGGCTGTTGTTTTCCAAGGCAACAGGGTGCCTGATTTTAAAACCGTTTCGGCCAAAATAATCTTAACTTTACAACGTTTGACGGGTACCCATGAGGAGAATAATGATCGGCATAATGATAGTTCCCATCCGGTTTTACCGTAAATTCATTTCTCCGCTTCTGCCACCTTCTTGCCGATATGTGCCCTCTTGTTCAGAATATGGCATCCAAGCCATCACCAAACACGGACCGATCAAAGGCGGATGGCTCACTGCCAAAAGAATCCTTTCTTGCAACCCATGGGGAGGTCATGGTCACGACCCTGTTCCATAGCTCCATAAATCAGAAATTTTAACATTACTTCCATATGTTCTCTCTCAAGTACAAAAAACGTCTCAAAATATTCGCATTGGTGGCATGTATCACCACCGGTGCCGCGGTTTCATACAGTTTCAAAGACGACTTTTTCGAGATTTCACGTAACATCGACATTTTCGTTAGCCTTTACAGGGAGCTCGATATGTATTACGTGGATGAGATCAAGCACGGCGACGTGATGAAGCAGGGTATCGACGAGATGTTGGAATCCCTGGATCCTTACACCAACTACATTCCTGAGTCGGAGATCGAGGATTATCGTTTCATGACTACCGGTCAATATGGTGGTATTGGGGCAATGATCGGTCAGAAGGGCGATTTTGTGGTGATAACCGACCCTTACGAGGGTTTTCCCGCCCAGAAGAGCGATTTGCGCGCAGGGGATGTGATTCTGGAGATTGATGGTAAAACCATCAAGGGCAAGAAAACCGATGATATCAGTAAAATCCTAAAAGGTCAGCCCGACACGCAGGTGAAAATGCTTATTCGTCGACCAGGAGTGGAGAATCCCTTAGAGAAAACAATCACGCGTGCTGAAATAAAGATAAACAGTGTTCCTTATTTCTCTATGCTCGATAACGAGGTTGGTTATATCCGTCTGACCGGTTTCACGGAGAATGCCGGCCAAGAGGTGAAAGATGCGTTGTTGGAATTAAAGAACAAATCCGGAGCCAAATCAATCGTGCTGGATCTGCGAGGTAACCCAGGCGGACTACTTAATGAGGCGGTCAATATCACGAATTTGTTTGTAGACCGTGGCGTGGAAGTGGTAACTACCAAAGGGAAAGTCAAAGAGTGGGATAAATCCTACAAGGCTCTGAATGCTCCAGTGGATACGCAAATCCCGCTTGTGGTCTTGGTTAACAGTGGATCAGCATCGGCATCTGAAATCGTGTCAGGCAGCATCCAGGACCTTGATCGAGGTATCGTCATCGGACAACGCACTTTTGGAAAGGGTTTGGTTCAAACCACACGTCAGTTGAGCTACAACTCGCAGCTTAAGGTAACTACTGCCAAGTACTACATTCCAAGTGGTCGCTGTATTCAGGCACTTGATTACTCGCACCGCAATGAAGACGGTAGTGTTGGCAAAGTTCCTGATAGCTTGGTAACACTATTCAAAACCAAGAAGGGGAGGACCGTGGCTGATGGGGGAGGAATCATGCCTGATTTTGAGACCGAGAATGAGAAGCTCAGCAGTATTTCGCAAAGCCTAATAACCAAACAGCTGGTTTTTGATTATGCTACCCATTACCGCAATAAGAATGCGCAAATCGCACCTGCCAAGGAATTCCGAATCAGCGACGCGGATTACAAGGATTTCACAACCTGGTTATCCGACAAGGAATACGACTATGTGACCAAAAGTGAAAAGGCTCTTGAGGAACTGAAGGAATCCGCTAAAAAAGAGGATTACTACGACGGACTCAAAGATCAACTGGATGCGCTGAAGAAGGCTATGATGCACGATAAGCTCGAGGATCTAGATCGGAACAAGGATGAAATCAAGGAACTGCTTCAAGATGAAATTGCAAGCCGTTACTACTACCAGAAAGGCCGCATAGAAGCTTCATTCTCCTTCGACCTGGATATTCGTAAGGCAGTTGAGGCGCTTCGAAACAAGTCTGTTTTTGATCAGATCATGTCCAAGGGGCCGGACCTCAACAATAAGAAATGAGTAACCTTTTGGTGTTAGCCGCGTTATGGGATTCATGATCTTTGGTCTGTCACAGGAACGCCTTTCGCGCGACATCTACTATTTCGGTTTGG
>JBKDSL010000207.1:0-12753 GCA_046340555.1 Bacteroidota bacterium | reverse complement strand
TTGTGTAGCAGTAGCCGTATTTCCTGAACCATCAGTAACAGTCCAGGTAACAGTAGTTGTTCCCAATGGGAAGGCGCTTGGAGCGTTGTTGGTAATTGAAGCTACCGAGCAGTTGTCGGCAGTAGTTGGAGTTCCCAATGAAACGCCCGTAGCTGTACAACTTGTGTTGGTAGTTGCCGAAACAGCGGCTGGCGCAGTGATAGTTGGGTTTACATTATCTGTAACGGTCACAGTTTGTGTAGCAGTAGCCGTATTTCCTGAACCATCAGTAACAGTCCAGGTAACAGTAGTTGTTCCCAATGGGAAGGCGCTTGGAGCGTTGTTGGTTACAGAAGCCACTGAACAGTTGTCGGCAGTGGTTGGAGTTCCCAATGAAACGCTGGTAGCCGTACAACCTGAATTGGTGGTAACGTTCTTATTTGATGGTGCGGTAATGGTCGGATTAACGTTATCAGTAACAGTAACTACCTGAATAGCGGTTGCGGTATTTCCGGAGCCATCTGTAACAGTCCAAGTAACAGTTGTTGTTCCCAATGGGAATGCGCTTGGAGCGTTGTTAGTTACCGAGGCCACCGAGCAGTTGTCGGCAGTGGTTGGAGTTCCCAAAGAAACACCTGTTGCAGTGCATCCGGTATTGGTGTTTGCCGATACGGCCACTGGAGCAGTGATGGTTGGATTGACATTGTCGGTTACAGTTACCACTTGAGTTGCAGTAGCAGTGTTGCCGGATCCGTCGGTAACGGTCCAAGTAACCGTAGTGCTGCCCAATGGGAATACAGAAGGAGCATTGTTAGTTACCGAAGCCACCGTGCAGTTGTCGCCAGTTGTCGGAGTTCCCAATGAAACACCAGTCGCTGTGCATCCTGTGTTGGTAGTTGCCGAAATAGCGGCTGGAGCGGTGATGGTCGGATTCGAGTTATCGCTAACGGTTACAGTAGCGGTGCATGTTGAAGTATTGCCATCCAAGTCGGTAACGGTAAGTGTTACCGTGTTGGCTCCGGTGTTCGCACAAGTAAATGAACTTGGAGAAACAGTCATGTTGGATATGCCGCAATTGTCTGATGAACCATTGTTGATCTGGGCTGCGGTGATGGAAGCTGTTCCTGAACCATTCAAATTGATGCTCAGGTTTTGACAAGAAGCAACGGGTTTTATGGTGTCTTTTACTGAAACGCCTACAGGTACAGTCATACTATTGCCACCAGCATCGGTTACGGTGAATTGAGCGGTGTTATTTCCAATTATCATGAAGTGACTACCAAGGTTGGAAGTATTGTCCAGACCGGCGATGGTCCATTGAGTTGCCAAGGTTGGGAAACCAGAGGCAGGATTTGTGGTAACGCCTGTTATTACTGATGATTTGCGACGAAGTGTCTGGTCTGCGGTGTTGAGTGATCCGGAAATCCATGAAGTACCGGGATCTTCACCAATGCGACCGAAGACATCCACAATCTGATTGCCCGAAGTCTTGAACAACACAACAGCATCATCACCATTGTAAGTCATAGAGCCGCTGGTTTGGTTTGCAACTGCCAAGAATGGAGCGGTAGCCGCCGTATTGCAAATCAGGTGGGTTCCACCTGCCGCAACGGTTCCGGTTAAGTTTATTGTGGTGAATGTGGTTGCACCATTGAAATACAAGCGTAGCTGATATCCACTGGTGGCAAGGTTGATGGCATTGCTGGTTCCATTGTAAATTTCGACACATTTGTTATTGCTCGAGCCTTCAACATATTCTGAAATCAATAAGTCTGTAGGGGTAGGAACCGTTCCCAAGTCACCGCAGTCGAAACTTGTAGGCGTAACAGATATGGTAGGAGTTCCACAATTGTCTGTGGTATTGTTGTTCACTTGACTAGCGGCTAAAGTCGCATTTCCGTTCGAATCCAGGTAAACAGTTACATTTTGGAATCCTGCGGCTGGAGGTAAGGTGTCGAGCACGGTAACTGTAGCACTGCAAGAAGCAGAGTTACCATACACATCGGCTACGGTTAGGGTAACGGAGTTGGATCCGATGTTGGCGCAAGTAAATGCCAACTGGCTAACATTCATGGAAGCGATGCCACAATTGTCGTTGGAACCATTGTCGATTTGAGCAGGAATCAGCGAGGCGTTTCCTGTTGCATCCAGATATAGTGTAACATTTTTACAAGCTGCAATAGGGGAGACAGTGTCAAGAACGGTTATGGTAGAGGCGCAAGTGGAAACGTTTCCGCTTGGATCAACTCCTGTTAAGGTAACTGTTGTTCCGCCAGAAGTGCTGTTCATGAAATGACTTCCCAAATTGGAGATGTTATCTACTGGGAATGCATTCCATTGGGTATTCAAGGTTGGGAAACCAGATGCCGGGTTGACATTTACGCCTGAAGTAACAGTTGAACGGCGACGAAGAGTTTGATCAACCGTTGACAATGGAGCAACTCCCCATCCATTTCCTGGATCTTCACCGATACGACCAAATACATCCAACACAGTGAATCCAAAATCTTTTGTCAGTTGAACTGCATCATCACCATTGAAGAAAAACGAAGCACTAACTTGATCAGCTAGCGACAACACGTTGGCGTCTGAATTGCTGGCACAAACAACATGGGTTTCACCTGGTGCAACTATGCCAGCGAGGTTGATGGTAGTTGACGCTGTGATTGCTCCATTAAAGAAGAAACGAAGTTGATAGGAACCGTTTGTCAAATCAATAGGGCTGGATGTTCCGTTGTATAGCTCGATGCACTTGTTGTTTACACTTCCTTCCAGATATTCCGAAATGATCAGGTCGGTTGGTGCAGTTGCGCCTGCTACGGCAATATCAGCACAGGTAAGGGTGCTCCTTGATAAGTATAAGGTGTCGATGCCATCGCCGTCAAATGAACCATTGTCCACTTGCGCTGGTGTAATGGTTGCAGTTCCGTTGGCATCAAGGTAAACAGTCAAATTATTGCAATTCATGGTCGGTCCAAAACCGTCGATAACTGTTACGGTAGCCGTACATGTGGAAATGTTACCAATGTTGTCAATCACAAACAAGTCCACATTGTTGATGCCTAGTTCAGCAGCGGTGAAATAATCATTCGACAAGCTCAAAGATGAAATGCCGCAGTTGTCAGACGATCCATTGTTGATTTGCGCGGCTGTGATAATGGCTTCGCCGTTGATGTCCAATGGAACGGTAATGTTTTGGCAGATTGCAGTTGGAGCAGTAAAGTCATCTCCATTAATGGAAATGGAATTGGTAGTGGAAGTACAACCATTTGCATCTGTTGCCACGCAAGAATAACTTCCAGTTGTGGTTAGGGTAACTGACTGGGTGGTCTCTCCGCTACTCCATGAAAAAGAAGAAGCTCCAGAGCATGTGAGTGTAACAGAGCTTCCAGGACAGAAAGTGGTTGGTCCTGATGCGGTGATGGATGCGCTTCCAGTCTGTGATCCAGAAAGTTTAACGTCATCAATGCGGAATTGAATCGCAGTGCTAGTGGTTCTCCAACGTATGGTCAGGTTGGCAGCATTTGGAATGGATCCGGACGAAGTACGGTACTGCCATCCAGTGGTACCTGTGCCTGTATTCATTGGGGTGACAGACAGTGGCGAAAAGTTGGTGCCATCTGTACTGGTTTCTACAACCAATTCGCTTCCGTTTGAGGCTGTGGTTGTTTTCAAGTTTCCAAAACCCAAAACGAGGTTAGAGACGCCAACCGTGTTTATGCCGCTAATTTGGAAGCTAGCTGTTCCATTGTTGGTGAAAAATACGTTGGCCGCTCCAGAAGCTCCTGTATAGGTATTGCTGGTGGAAGTGCTGCGGATGTCAGCTGTGCCCGACATGGTATATACATCATTGTCGAAGCCGTTGTTTGTTTCATGGGTGGCAATGGGAGTGGTGCTGCCAACGAGGCCCATCGATTCTGAAAACACAACAACCTGCGAAGAGTAGGTGTTGATTGTCAGATTCAAAGTAGCAATCGAGTCACAGCCGGCGGCATTGGTTGAATTGTATGTATAAGTGCCGCTGCTGGTGTATGTGTTTCCATTCCAAGTATAAGAATTACACGAGGAAGCGTTAATGGTTGAAGTGGAGCTATTTCTTATGGTAAGTACCAAGGTTGCGGTTGAATCACAGCCTGCCGCATTGGTAGTTGAATAAGTGTAAGTGCCACTTGAGGTATAGGTGTTACCGTTCCAAGAGTATGAGTTGCATGCGGTAGCGCTAGTGCTGGATGTGGTGCTGTTGTTGATGGTGAGCAACAAAGTAGCTGTTGAATCGCATCCTCCAGCATTCAAGGTAGTGTAGGTGTAGCTTCCAGTGGCTGTGTAGGTATTGCCATTCCAATTGTAGGAGTTGCAAGCTGTTGCCGTGGAAGTGCTGGTTGTAGGTGTGCAAGGTGCGGCAGAGATGGTCAAAATCAAGGTTGCAGTTGAATCGCATCCCACTGAATTTGTGGTGCTGAAGGTGTAGGTGCCCGAAGCGCTGTAGGTGGTCCCATTCCAAGTGTATGGGCTTTGAGATGAAATGCTTGTGCTGGATGTAGTAGCGTTGTTGATGGTCAGTACCAGGTTAGCAGTAGAGTCACATCCATTGGATGCCGTTGTAGCGTAGGAATATGAACCACTGGCGCTGTAGGTGGTTCCATTCCATAAATAAGATCCGCATGCAGTGGCTGAGGAACTAGAAGTAATTGCAGTTGGCTGCGTTACCGTGATGGATGTGGTGGCTGTTGCACCGGCATTGTCGGTAACGGTGTAACTATAAGTTCCTGCGCTAACAGTAAATGTTCCAGTTCCAGTGTATGGAGCGGTTCCACCCGTGGCTGAAACGGTTACGGAAGTAGTTCCGCCAAAACAGGCGATGGTTCCAGATGTAGAACTGGCAGTCAACGGTAATGGGCATACATTGAGGGCCGATGAGCTGTTCCTGGGGTTTGGTGTTGCAGTTGAAAAGTTGGCGGAATTGTTGTTGGAGTCGGTGCATCCGTTTGCAGCCCTTAAAACTGCAAGTGTCGCGGATGGTGCTGCGGTTGGCCCCGTACCTTCAAAACAGTTTGCTGTGGATCCAAAGCCTACAAAGTCAATTACACCTGCCGTAGGACATGCTCCCGTAAGTGCAACTGTGCTCGAAACTAATGCGATCTTTCCAGCAGTAGCGGACATGGCAATAGTGCCTGTGGCATCAGGAGTTGGAAGCGCTACTCCATTAGCTCCTCCGGCTTGGCGAACTAAAAAATATTGCCCTGGATTCAAAGTGAAGTTTGGTAGGGTAGTTACGCTCCATGTCGTTCCTGTTGCTGAGGCGTATTGTACGGACATCCCACTTAGGCTGACAGATGTATTAGATCTGTTGAATAACTCTATGAAGTCATTCGTGTAGGGGGCACCTGTGTTTCCTCCTCCACCGTACACCTGGCTGATGACCACTTGGGAGTATGATTGGGTCGTTAAAAGGCAAATGGCCATGAGGAATAGCCAATTTTTCAATAAACTGTAGCGGTTAGCAAACATGATTTGGGTTTTTTTTGGGTAAATCGTTAGTCGTTATGATTCCATCGCAAGTAAGCGAAAATTCTGACGCTGTCAAATAAAATTTAGGTTAACAAGCCATTTTTTTGGGTGGCCCAATATGTTTATAAAAGTTCGTATATAATTGATAATTAAATTATTGTGTTTTGAATCAAAAATTCGCTTTATGAACAGAATATTAATAATTCTAAAGACCCTTGGTTTTAGCAAGTAGCAAAATGCTAAATTGAGCTATCAATTAATTTTTAACTAACATTGCGCCCTCAAAACAGGACTTCAAGCATATGTTAACCGTTAAAAATTCAACTTTACCCAATTCCGGCAAAGGACTTTTCACTACCCACGACATCAAAAAGGGTGAGGTTGTTTGTGAATATGAAGGAGAAATGATCACTTGGGCGGAAGCCACTAAACGGAATACCAAAGATGTTAAGAAGGGTGGCTATTTCTATTTCATCAACGACAAAAAGGTGATTGATGCTTTTGCGGCTAAAAACACCTTTGGCCGTTTTGCCAATGATGCTGCTGGTCTTTCCAGGGTCAAAGGTTTCCGTAACAACTCCACTTATTTCGAAAAAGGTAGCCGCGTTTTCATCAAAGCCACCCGTAACATTCCAGCAGGCTCCGAAATTTTTGTTAGCTATGGCAGAGGCTATTGGAATGTGATGAAAGAGGAACTAGGCATAAAGTGAGTAGACATTAGTCATTGGTCATTAGTAAATGGTGATTTGTGACCAATCGTCCATCGTCCCCCACAGTAGTGCTTCGCACACTTCGGGGTTCCATCGTCCCCCGCAGTAGTGCTTCGCACACTTCGGGGTTCCATCGTCAATCGGCTATCAAGCCCGTCATTTTGATGGCCGTCACAGCCGCCTCTACACCTTTGTTTCCATGTTTACCGCCCGAGCGGTCCTTGGCTTGCTCCATGTTATCGGTGGTGAGTACTCCGAAAATAAAAGGTGCGGCATGTGTGGCCGACAATTGAGCCAAACCGTTGGCAACTGCATTGCAGATAAATTCAAAATGCCTGGTTTCCCCTTGTATCACACATCCCAAGCAGATCACAGCATCGGGTTGGTGTTTTTTAAATGCCATTGCGCCACCGGCAACCAATTCAAAACTCCCCGGTACATAATGGGTGTAAATGTCCTGGTCGGATACACCATGGGATTTCAGAGTCTCTAGCGCGCCAGATAGGAGGGCAAAGGTGATATCAGAGTTCCATTCAGCCACAACAACAGCAAATCGCTTGCCTGCTGCATTTGGAAGATCAGAAGGATTGTACGAAGAAAGATTTTGGTGTACGGATGACATCCGTCAATCAGCTCGCTTGAGACTGGTTGCTAGCACGAACAATATAGCGTTCGATTTCGCGAGCCTCAGTACTTTTCGGAAAATCTTTCTTGATGCGCTCGTAAGTTTCTACCGCTGATTTGAAGTCCTTGTTCATTTCTTGAACAAAGCCAACCTTCATCAAAAAGTATGGGGCTGTGAAAAGGTTGTTGTCGTAGTCAACAGCCATTCGGTAGTATTTGAGTGCTTCTTCGTTCTGCTTTAGCTCCAGATGGGCATCTCCGATACCTCCGTAAGATAATGCTCCGGTGATATCATCTTCCGCGTCGTAATTGCTCAAGTATTCAATAGCGTTGTTCCAATCGCCTTTACGCAAATAGCATATGCCTGCATAGTAATTGGCTAGATTGCCCGACTTGGTTGAACCATATTCATCGATGATTCCAATGAAGCCCATATAGGTGCCGTCGCCATTCAATGCCTTGTCCAAAGAATCTGCCTTGAAATAACCTTCAGCGGTAAACATTTCGGTGGTAGCTTCCTGGTTGGCAGGCTCTACAATGAACTTTTGGTAAGAAAAGTACCCCATAACCACCACCACGATTGCGCCAATGATAATGGTTAAACTCTTTTTGTTATCCTGCAAGTACCCTTCAGCTTTACTAATGCTTTGACCTAAATCATTGCCTAAGTCGGGTTGTTTGTTGGTGGTGTCAGCCATAACGGAAATGAATCTATTTTAAGGCTGCAAAGTTAATCATTTTAAGGGCATTAGCAAGAAAAATCCACTTCAATACTGCATTAACTCGTCAAAGGCATAAACGACTGCAAATGAGCATTTAAGTTTTTACCTTTGCTGTTCTCAATCGCAAGCTATGACCCTAATAACTTCCATTTCCGGCATCAGGGGAATCATCGGTGGAAAACCGGGCCAAGGTTTAACTCCCTTGGACGTGGTAAAATACACCGCAGCCTACGGGAGTTGGATTCAGCAAGGCTCCAAGCCAAACAGCAAGTGCACCGTGGTGATTGGTCGAGATGCTAGGTTGTCCGGGCCTATGGTTCAACAATTGGTTACGGGTACGTTGGTTGGTTTGGGCATTGATGTGATCGATGTCGGGCTTTCAACTACTCCAACTGTAGAGATGGCGGTCACACACCACCACGCAAATGGAGGCATCATACTAACCGCCAGTCACAATCCCATCCAATGGAATGCTCTTAAGCTATTGAATAGCCAAGGTGAGTTTTTGAGTGCTGCCGATGGTGAACAGGTTTTGTCTATTGCCAATTCCAGTGATTTCGAATTCGCCCAAGTAGAGCAGCTAGGTAAAACCATCTTCGACCCTTTGGCTATCGAGCGCCATATTGAGCTAATAGTCTCCAACAGCCTAGTTGATGTAAGTGCAATCAAATCAAGGAAGTTTAAAGTAGTTTTGGATGCAGTCAACAGCAGCGGTGGCGTAGCCATTCCAATTTTGCTTAAGGCACTCGGCGTTGAGCATATTGTTGAGCTATATTGTGACCCTAACGGACACTTCCCTCATAACCCTGAACCTTTGCCCGAGCATTTGACGGCCCTGTCTGAATCTGTTGTTTCGAATAAGGCAGATCTTGGTATCGTTGTGGATCCGGATGTTGATCGTTTGGCGCTCGTTTGCGAGGATGGCTCCATGTTTGGCGAGGAATATACCTTAGTGGCTGTGGCCGACCATGTGCTTAAATACCGTAAAGGAGACACCGTTTCAAACATGTCATCCACTCGTGCTTTACGCGATGTTACCGAGGCAGCTGGATGCAGGCATCATGCATCCGCAGTAGGTGAGGTGAATGTTGTGGCTATGATGAAATCCGTGAGCGCACCCATAGGCGGCGAAGGAAATGGCGGGGTTATATACCCTGAGCTTCACTATGGCCGAGATGCATTGGCAGGAATCGCACTGTTTCTAACACACTTGGCTAAGTCCGAACTTTCATGCAAAAAGCTACGAGAATCATATCCTGATTATTTCATTTCCAAAAACAAGATTGAATTGACGCCCGATTTGGATGTGGACATGGTGCTCGCCTCCATCAAGGATAAATATGCCGGACAGCCGATCAATGATCTGGATGGGGTGAAGATTGAATTCGGAAATGAATGGGTGCACTTGCGTAAGTCAAACACCGAACCTATAATCCGTATCTACTCCGAAAGCCGATCAGAGTCCTCTGCCAACGAATTGGCGAAGCGAATCATGAACGACATTCAAATAATATCATTGTCTAAATCACACTGATTAATCCATGAAAGTATATTTCGATAATGCGGCCACCACACCAATGCATCCCGAAGTGTTGGAGGCTATGGTACCCGTACTAAGTGCCCAATTCGGCAATCCATCTTCCATCCATTCGTTTGGTAGAGAGACCCGCGCACTCATTGAAAACGCCAGGAAGACAGTAGCCAAACTGCTGAATGCGGCTCCAGCTGAAATATTTTTCACCTCAGGAGGTACAGAAGCAGACAACATGGCGATTCGTCGCACCATCTACGACAAGCGAATCAAACACGCCATCAGCGCTGCCACGGAACATCATGCCGTATCTCATACATTGGAGGAGCTGGAAAAGGAGGGAAGCATTCATTTGCATAATTTGGATGTGGACGCTCAAGGCCAAATCAACATGGCGCAACTCGAATCGATGCTTCAAGCTCATTCAGGCGCTTTTGTATCCCTGATGCACGCCAATAATGAAACGGGTACGGTTATCGACATCGCTAAGGTGGGAGTCATGTGCAAACAATACGGCGCGATTTTCCATTCTGATACGGTGCAAACCATGGCTCATTTCCGTTACGATTTGTCGTCTACACATATAGATTTGTTAACCGGTGCCGCTCATAAATTCCATGGACCCAAAGGCATTGGGTTTTTGTATTTGAGCAACCGATTGCAGATAACCCCGTTCATTACGGGTGGAGCACAGGAACGAAATATGCGGGGTGGAACCGAGAATGTCTATGGTATAGTTGGGTTAGCCAAAGCTATGGAAATCGCTTACCGCGACCTTGATCATGATGTTGCTCACGTAACCTCCATTAAGTATAAAATGATGAAAATGCTTGAGGCAGAGATACCTGGTGTTAGATTCAATGGCGATACCAGCGAGGGCAATCTCTATACTGTTTTGAACGTATCATTTCCTCCATCCGATATGGCCGAAACGTTGTTGTTCAGTTTAGACATCAACGGTATTGCCGCTTCCGGTGGTAGTGCCTGTTCTTCCGGAAGCAATGTTGGATCACATGTTTTAAGAGCTATGAATGCCGATTCAAATCGACCAGCAGTCAGGTTCTCATTTTCAAAATTCAACACGATGGATGAAGTGGAGTACTGCGTGGCTAAATTGAAAGAGATTTTCGCAGTAACAGCTTAGCCATTGGTCATTAGTCATTGGTCATTAGGGAATAGCTCTAGTACCAGTACCAGTTTCAGTAGCAGTTTGCCCTGAGCAAAACTTGAGTTTAATAAGGTCTCGTCGAAGGGTAGAAGTAATAATTGTCGGCGCGCGGCTTGTCCACGAAAAGTGCGAACCGCAAGCTCGGCTGGCCCAGGGGCAGGAGGTGCGACAAAGACGAGCAAGCGGTTGGTTTTCGTGGTGCCCTTTTTGGTTACTTTTTGGGCAAGCAAAAAGTGACAATAAAACAATACTTGATTGTAGGTTCAAAACAAATCCGTGCAAATCAGCTCCGCCCTGAGCATGTCAAAGGGCTAGATTCGTTTTATCAGTGTTCCCTTTTCGATAACCCACCTTCGGCGAGGCAAGCTGGTCACCGGTTACCGGTTACCGGTCACTTATTTCCCGCCAAATAAATCATAAAAGCATACTCCATCGCCAACTCCTTAAGCATCTTGAATCGACCGGATGCTCCTCCATGGCCTGCTTCCATATTGGTGTGCAGCAGCAGTAGTTTGTCGCCTTTTTTGATGGCTCTCATTTTAGCAACCCATTTGGCCGGCTCCCAGTATTGCACTTGACTATCGTGAAGGCCTGTGGTGACTAGCAAGTTCGGATATTCTATTGCTTCCACGTTATCGTAAGGGGAGTAGCTTTCGATATAATCGTAGTATGTCGAATCTCCGGGATTTCCCCATTCATCGTATTCTGAAGTGGTCAAAGGAATGGACGCATCGAGCATGGTTGTGATTACATCTACAAAAGGAACTGCTGCAACTACGCCTTTGTATTTTTCTGGAGCCCAATTGATGACCACACCCATCAATAGGCCTCCTGCACTGCCACCCATAGCAAATAGTTTTTCATAGGAGGTGTATTTTTGTTCCACCAAAAAGGTCGAGCAATCTATGAAGTCATGGAAGGTGTTTTTCTTCTTCAACAATTTGCCATCCTCATACCAATGCCTTCCCAATTCCTGTCCACCCCGTATGTGCGCAATGGCAAAAGCGAAGCCGCGGTCGAGCAAGCTGATCCTGGCGGAGCTGAATGTGGCTTCTATCGATATCCCATAAGACCCATAGGCATACTGAAGCATCGGGTTGGATCCGTCTTTCTTGAATAGGTCTTTTCGATAAACAATTGAAACCGGTACAACAGCGCCGTCGCGCACTTTAACTTCGATACGCTCCGATTGGTATTTTGATGCGTCGTAACCTCCAACTATCTCTTGTTGTTTGAGCAGTTTCTTTTCTTTTGTTTGAATATCATAGTCGAATGTGGAAGGGGGAGTCACCAAGCTATTGAAACCATATCTGATCACTTTGGTGTCGGCTTCTAGGTTTGCACCTAAATACGCATCATAAGTGGCTTCACCGAAGTCTAAATAGTGCCCGCCACCATTCTCTTCCACAATCCTTATTGTGGGTAAACCGCCGATACGCTCATTAAGCACGAGGAATCCATTGAAAAGCTCCAGGCCTTCCATGAATACATCATTGCGATGGGCAATCAACTCTTTCCAATGGTCAAAGGAGGTCTGCTGTTCCGAACATTTCATCAATCGGAAGTTTTGAGCCCGGTTGTTGGTCATTATGAAAAAGTTCCCATTCAAGTGATCGATGGAATATTCGTGGTCCTTCATTCTCGGTTCAAAAATTCGAAATTCACCAGCAGGGTTGTCTGCCTCTAGAATCAGGTTTTCAGAGGTCAATGTGCTTTCGGAAAAGATCACCAGGTATTTACGGGATTTGGTCTTGCCTACATAGCAGCTGAATGTTTCGTCTTTTTCCTCATAAGCTACCCGGTCGGATGATACAGGTGTACCCAAAACATGGCTCATGATTTTATATTCGCGAAGCGTCACAGGGTCTTTCATGTCGTAAAAAACCGTTTGGTTGTCATTGGCCCAAACGGCATTTCCACTCACATCAGCAATGCGGTCGGGTAGGATTTCGCCGGTTTTGAGGTTTTTGAACATCAGGTTGTATTTTCTTCTACCCAATGTGTCAACAGCAAACATGCCCAATTCATTATTGGGACTAATATTCATGGATGTGGCACTGAAATAATCGTGGTCTTTTCCCATTTCATTGCAATCCAATAGGATTTCTTCCAAGCCATCGTTTCTTCCTTTTTTACGGCAATAAATAGGGTATTCTCCGCCCTCAATAAAACGTGTGTAATAGGTGTAACCGTTGTAAAAGTATGGTACGCTTTCGTCCTGTTCTTTGATACGGCCCTTCATTTCATTGAATAGCTGCTCCTGCAATTCTTTTGTTGGAGCTAGCATGGCATCCTTGTAGCTGTTTTCCGCTTCAAGATATCGCAACACATCGGGGTTCTCCCTTTCATTCAACCAATGATAATCGTCGGTTCGCATGTGTCCATGCATATTTAGCTCTAAAGGTTTACGAGCTGCTTTGGGTGCTTCCATCTTCTTTTCTAATTATATTTATTTTCAGCCTAACCCATTGGGTAGGCCAAGTTCTTTGCAAGGATTGACCTTGCGAAAGC
>JBKDSL010000206.1:0-2648 GCA_046340555.1 Bacteroidota bacterium | reverse complement strand
GAAAAGTGCGAACCGCAAGCTCGGCCGGCCCAGGGGCAGGTGGTGCGACAAAGACGAGCAAGCGGTTGGTTTTCGTGGTGCCCTTTTTGGTTACTTTTTGGGCAAGCAAAAAGTGACAAAAAACAAGAGCATACATGCCATCAAAGGTGACTGGCTTGCCTCGCCGAAGGTAGGTGACTGAAAAGGAACACTGATAGAACGAATTTGGCCCTTTGACCCTTCGATAAACTCAGGGCTAACAAGCTCAGGGCGGAGTTGATTTGCACGGATTTGTTCTTGAATAGAAAATTAATCCGTGTATATACGCTCAATTCGTTTAATCTGCGTTCTAATTTGAATCTCGTTCTCAAGAACGAACAATCAACTGTACCGCTTCTTGATATTGCATCGTCCGATGCCTTTCTCACATCGGGAAATATCCTCGTCTGAAAAAGACTCCAGCAATGCCTTGCGGAAATGTTCGATAGCCTCGTCGTATCGGCCTTGGCTTTCCATCAACAATGCGAAGCGTTCATAAACCAAATCCTTGCGGATACCTTTTACCTCTCGGGCTTGGTTAAGTACGGCATTCATTTCAGCAAAACGCTCTAAACGGAATAAGGCATCCGCGTATGCGATATAGGCCAACGCCATGGTTGGAGAGGCATCAACAGCTTTTTTGAAGCAATCGGCTGCGTATTCGGCATCATCCAAATGGGTCAATAAAATCTTACCCAGCTCCATCCAAGCCTTGGCATGCTTCGGGTTGGCGTGCGTGATTCGAGTCAGCAAAGTAGAAGCCCCCGACAAATCGCCTGAACGCAACAACTCAACCGCGTTTTGAAACTGACGGTCCGAATCACCTGCCCTATCGTTTATGGGAAACATCTAATTTTTACTGTTGATAACCTGCTTTTTATTAACCACTGATTTCGCTAACGATTGATAATAAATACGTTCTGCGATAGGCATAAGTTACTTTTTTACAGGACCTACGTTCGATTTCTTTACGCGAACATACTTATTTATTGGGTGAACGAACAAAAAAAGACCACTGAAAAACACAAAGAATGTAATTCCCGCCTGAGTTTCCAGGGTGTCTTCAGACAGCATGGAAAGCATAGCCGTAGCCAAAAAAGCTAAATACAAATGGTCGCGGATCTTGACTGCGTATGGAATCGGCCAAATCAACATGGCCATAAAAAGCAGTAATCCAATTATCCCAAAGGCCGCCGCGATTGATATGTATTGGTTATGTGCCCTAAGTCGCCACTCCATGGATAGTTTTGTGCCATTCTTTTCGTACTGCTTATCGAATGCATGTTGTAAATCGCCGGTACCAACCCCAACAAGAGGAGCGGAATCAATGATGTTTAAACCGGTTTGCCAATACTCAAGGCGCTGAGTAAGCGAGTGGCCGGTAGGATCTCCACTCATTTGATAGTTCCTGTATTCCCAAACAGCTTGGTGCAGCCTGGAAGTGAGTCCTGAATAGCTCAAATAAAAACTGTTGGCGATACCCGATTCGATTGCGACAATTTCTTGGTTATTAAGCGAAGCCACTGCGGCTGAATCCTTCTTTAGGCCTTTTGAGGTAATATATCTTATCAAGGTCATGCGCAATTCATTGTTTTTGCGGTCACGACCATCATAGGACATTTCACTTCTTTTATTCCATTGCTGACGCAGTTCCTCTTCACAGACATTTTTCCAAACATAGAAGCCATTCTCAAGTTGACTGCTACCAAAATCTGTTTCAAATAAACCACCCGACTGGGTCTTTTCAACCATGCCAGATTGATTCAACTCATCTTTCAAAGCAAAGGCACTGTTGACCAGATAAAACATCCGTCCGATAGAAATCAAACACACCAATAAAGCAACTGCGGAGCCGATTCGTATCATTAACATACGACCTCGGAAGGCAATCACAGTCAAATAAATGGTCAAGAAAATGGCCAATATGAGCATGGCAGTAAGACTCTGCAGCAGTAAAATGAAAAACATGAACCAAGCTATGGCCAAAAGCCAAATCAAAGACTCCCAAGAGGGACCCTTCCTATTGATGAACCATACTCCTATGAATCCGGAAACACATGCTAGCAATGAAAGACGGATATGGGATATGAAAATACTGATATCGCGGATGTCGCGCACCTCATGCGGAATAAAACCGAGGTAAACAAAAAAACCAATAAGCGTAGAAATCAGCACACCTATTCCAACCGCCCTGAGTACCCACTCGAACCTGATCATCGGTAGCGCTGGGGAAGTAGCCATTAACAAGGGTAATAATAATAAAGGCAACTTTATGCGCACATCTCGCGTTCCCGCATCCATGTCATCGGTCCAAAGCAAACCCAGCACATGCATCAGATAAACAGCAAAAAACAGCAAGGTAATGGGCGAGGTGAAAAAGCGTTTGAGTTTGTCAACAATGTTGCCTCCAATCACCCAAGATCCTGCAATCATGAATTGGGCAATACTCATCGTGAAATTGGAAAGTGGCAAAGAAAGCGCCAATAACCCCAAACCGAAATAGTAGATGTCGCGCGAAAGGCGTTCCTGTGACAGACCAAAGATCATGAATCCCATAACGCGGCTAACACCAAAAGGTTACTCATTTCTTATTGTTGAGGTCCGGCCCCTTGGACATGATCTGATCAAAA
>JBKDSL010000205.1:0-3338 GCA_046340555.1 Bacteroidota bacterium | reverse complement strand
CTTAACATCACCATGTTTTCCTCTTCGCGGAAATCACGAAGCTTGTCATCCAATGCGCCAATTATCCCCGACATGTATGCATACTCCATCACCGAAAGGGCGGATATGAACAGCGGGAAGTTGGCATCGAAATAATTCTTGAGGTCATTAACGAGCGGAGATAAATCCGTGTTCGACAAAGCATCTATGCGCAATTGGTTAGGCGAACCTTTTTTAGCCCATTTTTCTGGACTTTGCATTACATCCAGAAATCGCGAACCGAATTTCAAATCTGCATAATATCCTTTTTGTGCAATGTTTTTCAATGTCGAAACGAATCCGGCCCCATTATGCCAGAAGTCAGTATCCACGAATCCTTCTTGATCCATGATCTCAACCATGGTGGTTCCGAATCGCTTCAATTGGATTTTGAAACTTTCAATGGTGGTTTTTAGTGAATCAATGAACTGGGTGGATGGAGTAATATCACCATCCGGGAAAATGCTTCGGAATTGTTCTGTGAACAAGGTTCGAGCGATGTTATGCACTTCCCCCTCGATTGTCCAATGTTTGTCGGATTCGATTTTATCCATCACATAGGCCATTAACCACTCACGCAGCTGTCTGTTACTGGTGATATCGTTGAATAGCCTTTGCGAAATTTCATCAATTACCGATGTGGTATCCAGTTCCAAGTTGTATCCAAAGGAGAGCTGCAATTCCCTCGACATCGAACGTACAAGTTTGGCGAAAAAACTGTCGATGGTACTAACTGAAAAGCTGGAGTAATCGTGTAATATCAATCCAAGCGTTCTCGTTGCCCTTTCTGAAACCAATGGCTCCGGTAGTCCGGTTGCCTTACAAACCGTTTGCATGTAATCCACATCGGTATTGTTGGCCAAGGAGGATAAGGCGTCAACTATGCGTTCTTTCATTTCCGCCGTGGCCTTGTTGGTAAAGGTTATGGCCAAAATAGATCGGAATAGGGTAGGGCGGTGCAATACCAATTTCAAAAACTCCATCACCAAGGTGTAGGTCTTGCCCGAACCTGCGGATGAATTGTATATCAGTAAGGATGGAGTAGTGGTTTGGCTTTGTGACATGCTCCGTAAATTTACGGAATTGCCCCGATACATTATTGGTTGACAGAATATGTCAAAAAAAAAGAGGGCCGCTAAGCCCTCCTGATTCTTTTTTATCTACTGGATTCGCCCGGTGCGATATCGCTAAGTTTCATGTCTTTTCCAGAACCCTTGTACTTGTATCCGATCATGGAAATGGTCATCGATGTTAACGGCTTGTTAGATGGCTTCAATCGGTAGTATGCCACCCCAAGCACCGGATTCTTGTCTACCAATGCATAGGCGGTTAATGTTTCCGGAGCTCCTTTTGCTGCAACACGGCCAACTTCAATGAAGGCCTTTGCATCGGAGGATTTTTCTACGATGAATGAATCGATTTCTTCTTCTGAAGCCGTATACCAGCTGATCATCACATAATCCTGCTCGGCAGCTGCCTCGAAACTCAACAAGGTCACAGGCAATTCGCTGATTTGCCTTGTTGCCTTTAAAACCAAATTATCAACAAATGCTTTGCCGCTTCCATCACCACGCATGTTGCGACCCAACACCACAGGCTCTTCGTCTTTCCAAGCCAGTTCTGTCTCTTTTTCAGTCTGCTTGGTCCATACCGTAATGCCATTCACGAACATCTCCGCTTTTCCTTGAACAGGATCAAAAAGGAAGCGGTAAGTTCTGAATTCATCATCAGCAGGTATTGCAAAACGGGTAACCTCGTTGATTTTCGTTTTCTTATTGTCTTTATTCTTTGCAGTGATGACGATGGCGAGTTTACCGTCCTTTACCGACATAACAAACGCATCGCCCCTGGATATCAATTCGCATGCTTGTTCAGATAAACGGTAATCGATGCTGATATCGATACCACCAAGGTTCATCTCCCGAACAGATGGAATCACCAAATTCAAAGGCTGACCTGCCGTTCCTGGACTCAAACCAACACTGTTATCTGCACCGCTATTGGAGCAGGAAGCGAATTTCGAATGGAAAACAGCATCGGGACCTGTTGCCGCTTTTCCTACCTGTCCATCTTCCCAATCGTACTTCATGATTACGGCACCGTTGCCTGCCTCATATCCAATCATCATGTTCCTGGCTGTGCCGGCATTTGAATCACTGGTCTTGCTGCTACCCGCTATGAATACAAAGTATGCTGCCATACCTGCAACCGACATTGCAGTGATGGTAATGGCCATCTTGTGAATGGTGCGCATGCGGGTGCGCGGTCTGAGTCTGTATCTTCCCATATCCTTTTTGTATTAATTGATGCTGTTTGTTTTGATTGCTTTTCTAGTGTCAGAGCTTTTGCCGTTGCTGATGCGGATGAAATAAATGCCCGCCGCCAAGCCCTCTGTGTTATCGATGTTGAACTTGTTATGTCCTGGCGTAGCAGGTGTTTTCTTTTGAATGGCGGTTTTCCCATCGCGACTTATCACGCTTATGGTAATGTTTTCGTTGCCTTCAGAATCAAAAGATATTTCTAGGCTATTGTTGAATGTGGTGGGTGTATTGGATGAGATCTGTATTGACCCAGCCGTGTTTCCTCGGTTGATGGTCGCTTTTTGTGTAAATCTTGGTGTGCCATCTTTTCCAACTTCACGGATACGATAATAGGTTGTTCCCGGTAGTGGTGTTTGGTCTACTCCCGTATATCGGCTTATCACAGAAGTATCACTTACTGCTGTTTTCTCGAATACCGGTTCAAACCGGATGCCATCGGTTGACCGTTCGGCAATATATCGATCGACTTGACGTGCAGGCCTGCTGGTCCACTCCAATTCCACTTGATTGTTTTTTAATTCCCCTTTGAACTCCAATACAGCCGCTTCATATCGGGCTGGATTGATGCCCGCAACGAGGTAGCCATATTCCGTAGCTTGAGCGGATACAGTTTGTGTATTCGCGTTGTTGCTCGTTTGACTACCGTTTTCTTCCCATTGGGCACCATCCCACCTTAGTAAACTGCCGGGCAGATTCATGAAGTCGGGGTGGTTCCAGTTTTCTGTTATGTCGTTTCCAATACTCACCTTGGCGGTGATGCCATTGGCCGTTACATGATACCAGCGGTCGGCCATCAATGCTCCTGCGCTCTGCTCATTGCCAATTCGCAGGTTGCTGACACCAAGCGGTAATGGTTGATTGTTTGCAGAAGTGTGTACGGTAGATACCGCTAAGTCGCCATTGCCAGAGGTTGGTTCGAATGTGAAGCGTGTTGTTAATCCGTTGCCTGTTGAGAATGGGATTTGTACTTCGGATGCCCCCGCGTTTTTCACCACGACC
>JBKDSL010000204.1:0-14132 GCA_046340555.1 Bacteroidota bacterium | reverse complement strand
GCAGCAGCAGCAGCAGCAACGACAAGTGGTGCACGGGCCGCACGGGCCGGCAAACGGCTCCGCAAACGGCTCTGCAAACGGTTCAGTCGAAGGTCCGTCCTTCTGAAATCGCCTCCCGTTATTGACTCTTTTGTTGCTTTCTTTGCAGGGATGAAGAATTGCTCAGCCCTGTTGATTTTGCTTTGTTTTGTAGCAATTACGTTGGTATCGTGCTCCGACAATCCCACGCCTAAGCCCAAAGGTTACTTTCGGATATCCTTGCCCAAAAAAGGACTAAAAACCTATGATGGGACTCCTTGCCCCTATTCATTTTCTATTCCCAACTATTCCGAAATTCTACCTTACAAAGATTCTTTGGCCCAACCATGTTGGAAATACTTGAGGTTTCCTGACTTTGATTGTGACCTGTTTTTGAGTTACAAAAAAATCAACGGCGATCTACCAAGACTACTGGAAGAATCTCGAACTTTGGTTTATAAGCACACTTTGAAGGCTGAGTCCATTGAAGAATCCTCGTTTGTAAGGCCGGGCGAAAGCTTCGGCATCCTATACGACATCGGCGGAAGCGCAGCCTCCCCTATACAATTTTTCGTGACCGATTCTGCCAACCATTTCTTACGAGGTGCACTCTACTTCAATGTAGCACCCCAGCCAGACTCACTCGCTCCGGTTATCAAATTCCTTCGCGATGACATTGTCACGCTGATGGAAACTGTTGAATGGAAGTAGAGTTTGACAGAAGACTAATGAAATGAATTGTTTTCCCGAACGGTGAACTCAGCTTCAACGGATAAACATTGATTTATACGGATTCTGTTTTTTCAAAACCAAAATCAGCGCAAATCCGCTAAATCCGAATTATTCTTGTTCAATTTTGTGAATTTTAAAGCAGTTCAAGATCCAATTAAAAATCGGAATTGGTAAATCGTCACCTGAAACAGGACTTCGCACATTGCGGAGTTCAATCGTCCACTCTTCGACCATTCGATAAACTCAGGGCTAACAAGCTCAGGGCAAGTCGCAAATCTTATTTCGTCTATTTTTCTGGGGGACTGCCGTCCCCGCCCCTAGGCGAAAATAATTTTGAAAAAGTTGAGGCGCTAATTTTGGGGTACACTTAAACGTTTAATTGCCTACTGACTGATTAGAGATCTTATTAACTCAAGGAGGGAACGCGGATTTATCGGATGATAAGGATTCACACGGATTGCATTCATTCGAAAACCAAATCAGCGCAAATCCGCTAAATCCGAATTATTCGTGTTCAATTTTGTGAATTTTAAAAGCAGTTCAAGATCCAATTAAAAATCGGAATTGGTAAATCGCCCCCTGAAACAGGGCTTCGCAAACTGTGGCGCTCAATCGTAAATCGTCTATCGTCTATCGTCTATCCTATATGATCTTCTGCATCAAATGCACATCCAAAAATTTACCGAACTTTTTTCCAGCCTCGCGCATGATTCCGATGTGTGAAAACCCGAGCTGTTCGCTCAACGCAATACTTACCGTATTGCCTTGCGTGATGCGTCCAACAAGGCAATGCAAACCGACCGATTGTGCAGCCAACACAATTTGCTCAAAAAGCAATTTTCCCGTTCCACTACCCCGGTAGGCTGCATCCATATATAAGGAGACTTCGGCAGTAGTGTCGTAGGCCTTACGCGGACTCCATTTGTTGAGTGCAGCGAAACCTGTCACTACACCATCTTGCAGGGAAACCAAAACCGGAAGATTATCGGCAACGTGCTCTGATAGCCATTGAATGCGGTCTGATTCCGATTTCTCCTCTGTATCAAAGGTGGCGGTGCCATTAAGAATGGCGTCATTGTATATTGATGCAATCCTGGATGCATCTGCCGCTACGGCAGGGCGAATTTGAATCATGCTTCAGCTTTATTATTCGATTTTATCTCGCGCAACCGCGCCAAGAGGTCGCTCCATAACCACTCGTAGGGAATAACTTCAGCAGTCTCTAGATATGAGTTTCCTGACTGTTTCATTTTTACCAAAAATTTGTCGGCTATCTGAGCAGTCTTTATCGGATCGAATTCATACCGAATCATCACCTGTAACATCTTGATGAAATAATAGCTGCGTGCTTGATTTTCCTTATTAATGTGCCGGGATCAATAAATCTTGAGAGACTCTTCGCGGTCAACTATTCGATGCAGCTCATTTGTTTTTACTTCCAATAGTATTTGCGCAATTATTATGGAGAGGTTATAGCCACCTTTATCCTTTGAGAATACAGGCACCTCATTTAAAAACTTTGAAACATTGAATTTGCGCCGAGCTGGAGAAGCAATTGGTTCAGCATACTCCAGATACGCTTCAAATATCCGCCATTTCTCGACATTAGGAGCAGGGTAATCTGCAAATGATGGATGTTGCAAAACCTGATTAAATATGGAGGATGCCCTACCTATCTGAGAGGCATGCATACATAATAGAAAATGATACTCATTAAATATAAGCCATATTACTGAGCCAGGTTTAATTAGCTCCTCGCATTCAGTAGCAAATTCATTTCCGCGATTATAATCCCTCATATAAAGTGCGCAATACAATTTATTGAGCGCGGCGTTGGCAACTCTAGTCCAGACATCAAACTTTGGATTTGAGAGCAAAAATTGTTGGTATTCGGCTATTACTTCAATTGCCTTCTCATAATTTTCCTTTGCCTGATAATAGCGTATGGAAAGTCTATATTTATAGCCATGAATTAAAATTGAATTAAATTCATTTGATAAAGCCTGTAATCGAGCTAAATTTCTTTCCGAAAGCTGCATCCAACTTTCTGAAACTGAAACACTATGTGCAATTATTGTTTGCAATTCCAAATCGAGTTCTTCGGCCTCTAGCTCTGCAGCAAGATATTTATGAGCGTGCTTTAATTCCTCACAATACTTGCTGAAGTTTTTATCGTTACCACTGAACGAAGCATATTTTCTGAGCTGCCTGAGAATTAAAATTTCCAAATCATAAAATTGAAACTCTCTTGCGGCCTTAAGTGCCACCTTAAATTGTTCCTGACCTGAGCTGAATTTTGACTTCCTAAAAAGCATCATACCGATCAAATAAGTTTTTGACGCGGAGAAAAAAGCTCTATCAATATGGCCTTCGTAAGTTTTTGAACTATCTGATTGAAAAATCATGGAAATCAGACGCTCCTTGGCTCTGGATTTAAGCATATCAAATGTTTTCGCTCCTGAACCATTTCCATATAACTCAAACTTTGCCTCATCATCACTTTTCCATTGCTCTTGGAAAATTCCCTCAATAAGCCTTTTGTATTTCAATCCTGACTCAAAGTATTCATTATCAGCCAAAAACAGCGGATTGATTCCTTGCTTTTTTGTTACCAAAGAAGCGATATCATAAAGATTTTTGATTGACATGCCTTAAAACTGATTGGTTTTCTGATGAAAATGTAACCTTTTGTGAAGTTTGATAGTAAAAGTAGGACTTTTTATGGTGTTACCAAAACACATAAAAAGTTACTAGAAACCTAATTAATCAACAATAGTTTTACATCGCAATCAACATGATAGACCTGTTAATTGCCATCCTGATAGCGTTAGGATGTGACATCAGTAGCGGAAAAACCGCCGATCAGCTTAAGGCCGAAAGTCCCGAAGCATACGACAAAGCATTCATTATCATGGATTCCGATCAATATCGGAATGCGGATGGAGGTGGTCTCGCTTCTTGGGATAATTAAGGCGACTGATAAGAAATTAGTGATCTGAACAGGGGCGTTCTCTTGAACCGGGGGGTTAGGGAGATAACGCCCCTGTTCGTTTTAAGTGTGGTTACTTTTGCAACATGACAACCATACACCGACTCACCTTTAACCCGTTTTCAGAAAATACGTATATTATTGTGGATCAGGCAACAGCCACTTGTGCAATAGTGGATCCAGGTTGTATGGACAGCGATGAGGAAAACGATTTGTTAAACGAAATAAATCGGCTGGGTGTAATACCCACCATCTGCCTGAATACCCACTGCCACATCGACCACATTTTAGGTAATTGGTTTGTATTCAGCAAGTTTGGTTTAGCACCAAACATCCACCCACTGGAAATCCCAGTACTTGCTGCGGGGGAACAAGTTTCTAGCATGTACGGTATTCCCTACCGCAAATCACCTGATCCGCTGTTACTGGATGTTACCAAAACCGTGGAAATCGGTAAAACCCGTTTAGAGATGCTTTTTACACCTGGACATAGTCCAGGCAGTATTTCTTTTTATTGTAAAGAGTCTGGTTTCGTAATCGGAGGCGATGTGCTTTTTCAACAAAGTATTGGCCGCACTGACCTACCCGGAGGCAACCATGCCACACTCATTCAGTCCATACAAGAAAATCTATTGGTGCTGGACGACCAAATAGTAGTGTATCCCGGACATGGTCCCGAAACCACCATTGGCGCTGAGCGCAGAAGCAATCCTTTTTTAACCTAGCAATTCCAACATCAGGTTCTCAACCTCGGCAGAGTCCCATTTGGACTCTATGTCGGGCATTGACATCACCTGCTCCATGATGCTGTCTTGACGTTTTCCCTCGCTTAACGCCACACTATATGGGGTTTCGCTGAATGTTACCATGGTGTATAAAGGCGTCCATTTTTCGGGATGACGTTCACTGAAACGAGCTTCGATTTTCTTCCGCAACAAAAAAGCAGGCTGCCCCACCAGGTCGCGCATCTCTATGAAATTAGCCAGTGCCAAATCCGCCACGGCATCACCGTTAGGTTTGCGTGATTGCTCATAAGCTGGCATGATGCGAGTCCAGTCGTGGTTATGCTCGGTAATTAAACGATCCAGCTCCACGCAATCTTCGAAACCGCAATTCATACCTTGTCCATAGAACGGAACAATGGCATGGGCAGCATCACCAATCAACAATAAACGATTTTTGAAAGTCCAAGGATATGTCTTAACCGTAACCAAAGAGCCCGTAGGGTTGTGGAAGAAATCATATTCCAGGCCCGGCATCATCTCATAGGCGTTAGGAAACACCTCCTTGAAAAAGGCGCGCACCTTTTCTACAGAATCCAATTCAGCGAAAGAGGGACTTCCTTCGTAGGGAAAGAAGAGCGTGCAAGTAAAACTGCCATCGGGATTTGGCAATGCAATCAGCATATAACCACCGCGTGGCCAAATATGCAATACGTTTTTCTCGAGTCGGAATTCACCCGCATCCGTAGCTGGAATGGTGAGCTCTTTGTAACCATGCTCGATATAGTATTGCGAATAATTGCAACGGTCGGTAAACATCAGACTCAACCTACCAGCGCTAAAAGCGCCGTCGGAACTTATGGTGAGGGGGCTGTTGATAGTTGTTTTTTCTCCAGTTCCCGTGTTTTCAAAAGCAAGAGTGTTACTGTCAAGGTCCACGTTAGTGCATCGCATATTGAAATGGATGCGCGCACCTGCCTTTTCGGCTTCATCCATCAACAATCGGTTCAGTCCACCACGCGAAACTGAATTGATTGCCTGACCTTCCTTGCCATAGGCTTGGTAAGCCATGGTGCCATCCATGTTATGTATCATCCTTCCCGCCATCGGAATGGCCACCTTGCGCACCTCATCCACCAATCCAACGCCTTTCAATCCTCTCCAGCCACGGTCAGACAAGGCCAGATTGATTGACCTGCCGGCATAACCGCCCTCCTTCCGCATGTCGCTTCTACGTTCGTAAACATCCACTTCATAGCCTTGCTTACGCAAGTAGCATGCTAGTAGTGAACCGACCAGTCCTGCTCCAATCAGGGTTATATTACCGCGTTGATTACCGTTGGTATTGTTTGTTGTCATGATTTGTTGTCGTTGATAGCTTTCAACAAGCATTGTCCGAATTCAAAAACATCGGTGAATGAATTATACATTGGCACAGGGGCCACGCGTATCACATCGGGATGCCGCCAATCGGCAATTACACCTGATGCCAATAGTTGATCGTGTATCGCTTTACCATTTTTAGAAACGACAAGGGAGAGTTGGCAGCCACGCCATTCTTCGGGAGTGAGGATGCGGATATTGTTTATTCCTTCAACCGTGTTGTTTATTTCACCGACTACAAATTCGAGAAAAGCCGTAAGCCGTCGAGACTTTTCACGTAATGTCGTCATACCGGCGCGATCAAACAACTCCATGGAAGCACGCAATGCGGCCATAGAGAAAACCGGGGCGTTACTCAATTGCCATCCGTCGGCTCCCTTGCGGGGGATGAATTCGGTGGGCATGGTAAAGCGTGTATCAGGATCATTGCCCCACCATCCTGCAAAACGAGGGAGGTTTTTATTATCGGCATGTCGGTCGTGAACAAAAACACCACCAACAGCACCTGGGCCTGCATTTAGATATTTGTAGGAGCACCATGCTGCGAAATCTACATCCCAATCATGAAGTTGCAATGGCACATTGCCCGTGGCATGGGCCAAGTCGAATCCAGCAATAGCACCTACGGCATGCGCTTCATGTGTGATGGTAGCCATATCGAATAGCTGTCCAGTATAATAGTTCACACCACCAATCAATACCAAAGCGAGCGAGTCGCCACAATCATGGATGGCCTGAATGACATCTTCGTTACGGTGTGTTTCTTCGCCATCGCGCAACTTCAATTCCACCAAAGCCTCCGCAGGATCGAATCCGTGAAAACGGGCTTGTGATTCGAACACATATCTATCTGAAGAGAATGGTCCGTTCTCGAAAATGATTTTGAATCTTTTTTTGTCTGGGCGGTAAAAGGACACCATCAACAAATGCAGATTGGTCGTTAGCGAGTTCATCACCACTACCTCATGATGAAGCGCACCAACTAGCCTAGCCGTGGATTCTCGAAGAAATTCGTGATAAGGAAACCATGGTTTGCGGGCGTGCATGTGACCTTCCACACCCAATTTGTTCCAATCCTCTAATTCTTGATTAATGAACTCGGCGGTAGCTTTGGGTTGAAGTCCGAGGGAGTTACCACAAAAGTAGACGGAGCGATCACGACCAATAGAGGGGAAAAGGAACTGATCGCGATACGATGCCAATGGGTCTTTTGCATCCATTTCGGCTGCAAATCCTAGGTTATTTTCAAACTTTTCCATCGAGCGCAAAAAAACGGAATTATCCGTTAGGATGCAACGATTCGAATCAAGCCAGGATACAAATCATTGCCAAAGGTTTGCACAAAAGCAAAGCGTCCACCATCCATTTGGCAGATTTGCTAGGCAACTTTGTAACCGCTATGATGGCCAAGCCGGTAAGCATATCGGCAAGAACAACACCTTTAAGCATGAAGCTCGACAACGGCATTAAGAATGCCAGCACCATTGTACAAGCCATCATTATCATCAATGACATTAATATCGTGCGCTCGGGACCAAGCCGAACCGATATGGTTTGCAAGCCTTTTTCGGCATCGTTTTTCAAATCAGCCAGATCACACAGCCAAGCCATTGCCAGCACCATGCAAAAGTTCAGCAACGCCATAGGCACAACTTCGCGGCTGTCAATGGCAATGTTGTGTATGTTGACTGGCATATAAACGGTGATGATGGTCCAGCATATGGCTATTACCGGACCTTTTAACAGCAGACTTCCTCTGAATGAAAACCCAAGTGCGGAACCAAAACGGTAAGATAAAAACAGTACAAAACAGCTGCTGATTACCAGCATCCGTGACAGCATGCCACCTAACAAAATGGACATAACGGCCGAAAAAACAGCCACTAAAAAAAAGACCCAATTGATTGTTTTGTGGCTAATAGAAGCCACTTTGCGATAGGGAAAGCTATAGGCGGCCAATGTCAAGGAAAAAACCAATCCGACATCCAACCATCGGAATGGAGCATGAAAATGCAAACCGCTTTCGATAAAAAGAAGCGTGGCACCCAGGGCAACCAACACAGGATGAGTTGTGATGGCTAGTTGGGTTTTCAATCGGCAAGAAACAATGCAAACGCCGTGAAACCTAAGGCGAAACCTATTCCTCCACCCAACAAAGACTTATTGATTTTCATGGTACGGGCTTTTTTCTGATAGCCCGCAACAAAAGGCTCTGAATACTGAAGGTCCCTATGGGCTTTGGGTAACCTAGGTGAAACCCGTCCAATTGCGGCCGAATAAACTACCGGTACAGGAATACCAAAATACTGTGCAAAACCAGAGCCTATACCTACACCGATTCCAGAAATAACATTGAGTGGCTTACGATACTCTGCAATTGCCAATTTTTCTCCCGCTATGAACTCACGGGCCTCTTGCACATTGGGCTCCAAGCCGTCAGTAGTATCTGGATCGTACACTACGATTTCAGCACCATTATCTGGGGTAATGGAAAAGACATTGAAACGATCCAGCCGCTTGCTCCAGCTATCGGGTTTCGATTCAGGCTGAAACAGGACATACTCATCCTGGACCTTGTAGGTCATGTATCGTTTCTCCTTACCATTCAGCATTTGGATGGTTCCTTGTCCGAAGCTCTTTGGGATGCATATGGTTGAAAACAAAAACACAAGAACCGCCTGCTGGATTTTCATGATAGCTTGATTTTTAGCCAAATCTAATCAAAAATTAGGTTTGAACTTTACTGCAAACAGATATGTTTCCAACAACCCTTTTAAGGGTGTTTTCGCTAAATTTGCTATCCCTGAAAATCAAATAACCATGTCACTCTACAGTTTTGAAGACCGCCATAACGGTCCACGTGCTTCTCAAGTTGCCAAAATGCTCAGCGATTGCGGATTTTCCAATATGGAGGAACTCATATCCAAGACCATACCGGCTTCCATACGAACCACAACGGCGCTACCAATACGCGAAGCCTTATCCGAATCCGATTATCTGCGCGAGTTGAAGACCGTAGCGTCAAAGAACAAGGTATTCCGTAGTTATATCGGTATGGGGTATTACAACACCTTGGTTCCTGGTGTTATACTCCGCAACATCCTGGAAAATCCAGGTTGGTACACGGCGTACACCCCTTACCAAGCAGAGATATCGCAAGGACGTATGGAAGCGCTGCTGAACTACCAGACAATGATTTGCGACCTTACAGGGATGGAGATGGCCAATGCTTCATTGCTTGACGAATCTACGGCTGCAGCAGAAGCCATGCACATGTTTTTTGCCGCGCGCACCCGCGAACAAATCCAGAAAGGTGTGAACCGTTTCTTCGTTTCGCAACATTGCTTTCCGCAAACCATTGATGTACTGAGGACCCGTTCAGCTCCAATCGGAGTAGAGTTGGTAATTGCTGATGAAAACAGCACTGCCATAGACGGTAGCTTTTTCGGAGCCCTGCTGCAATATCCTACCGTTACAGGTGCTGCAAACGACTACACTGCATTTACAACGAATGCCAAAGCCCATGGTTGTCGCGTGGCTGTTGCCGCCGATATCATGAGTCTGATCCTACTGACCCCTCCCGGTGAATGGGGTGCCGATTGTGTGGTTGGCTCTTCACAGCGTTTCGGTGTTCCGATGGGCTATGGTGGTCCGCATGCCGCTTTCTTTGCCACTCTCGACGAGTTCAAACGCGACCTTCCGGGAAGGATCATTGGCGTATCCGTAGATGCCGCAGGAAACCAAGCATTGCGAATGGCCTTACAAACACGCGAACAGCACATCAAGCGTGACAAAGCCACATCGAATATCTGTACCGCTCAAGTATTGTTGGCTGTAATGGCTGGCATGTATGCCGTTTATCATGGTCCTGATGGATTGAAAGCCATTGCAAGCGATATCCACTCCAAGACCTGCCAATTGGCCGATGCCATTTCGAAATATGGTTATAAAACCGTTGCGGGTAATTACTTCGACACCATCACCGTTGAGGCAACAGGCAAATGCGATTCCATTCGTTCAGCTGCTTTGAATGCGGGCATCAACTTCCGCTATAATGCTGACTCAACTGTTTCAGTTTCCATTGATGAATCGGTAACTGCCAGTGACCTTGCCGACATCGTTCATGTATTTGCTGCAGCAGCAGGTGCGGCCCCCGGTTCCAACGGTTTCCATTTTGAATCTGGCAAAAGTGTGAGCCGCATTCCAAACCCAAGGAAGAGCGCCATGCTGCAAAACCCTGTCTTCAACAGCCATCACTCCGAATCTCAAATGCTCCGGTATATCAAAAAACTCGAGAGTAAAGATCTTTCATTGTGCCATTCGATGATTGCTTTGGGTTCGTGTACGATGAAGCTGAATGCCACTAGTGAGATGGCCCCCGTTAGTTGGCCTGAATTCAGCACCATGCATCCTTTCGCACCCATCGACCAGGCTGCTGGATACATGCAGATCATTCAAGAATTGGAAAAGGATTTATGTGTGATTACCGGATTCGATGCGGTATCCTTGCAGCCCAACAGCGGTGCACAAGGTGAATACGCCGGACTGATGGTGATTCGCAATTATTTCATCAGCAAAGGAGAAGGCCATCGCAATATTTCGCTGATCCCATCGTCTGCTCATGGCACCAATCCTGCCAGTGCAGTTATGGCAGGAATGAAAGTGGTAGTGGTTAAGTGCGACGAAAAGGGCAATATCGATGTGAACGACTTGCGCGAAAAAGCCGTGCTGCACAAAGACAATCTTGCCAGTTTGATGGTTACCTATCCTTCCACGCATGGCGTTTACGAAGAGTCCATCAAGGAAATTACCGGCATCATCCATGAAAATGGCGGACAAGTTTATATGGACGGAGCCAACATGAATGCACAGGTTGGTCTTACATCACCTGGCATGATCGGTGCAGATGTTTGTCACTTGAATTTGCACAAGACATTCGCCATTCCTCACGGAGGCGGAGGTCCTGGAATGGGACCTATCGGTGTGGCCAAGCATCTGGCCCCTTTCCTTCCCAGTCACCCGGTGGTGCCGATGGGTGGTGCCGACCAAAACGCCACGGCTGTTTCTGCAGCGCCCTGGGGTAGCGCCAGCATATTGCTGATTTCCTATGGATACATTCGTATGCTGGGAGGCATTGGAGTCACAAATGCTACTCGTATCGCTATATTAAACGCAAATTATATCAAGAGTCGCCTAGAAGAACATTATCCGGTATTGTATAAAGGAACCAATGGAACGGTAGCCCACGAAATGATTCTGGACTGCCGAGCCTTCAAAATGAGTGCAGGAATCGAAGTAACCGATATCGCCAAGCGCTTGATGGATTATGGTTTCCATGCACCAACGGTTTCCTTTCCTGTGGCAGGCACCATCATGGTGGAGCCAACGGAGAGCGAATCTCTTGAAGAAATAGATCGCTTTTGTGATGCGATGATTTCCATTCGTGAAGAAATCCGCACCATTGAAAACGGGTTGGCATCTAAAGAAGATAACGTATTGGTAAACGCTCCGCATACCGCTAAGGAAGTTACGGCCGACGAATGGAGTCACGCCTATTCCAGGAAGCAAGCGGCATATCCTCTGCCCTATGTGTATGAAAACAAATTCTGGCCTTCCGTAAAACGTGTTGACAATGCTTTTGGCGACAGGAATCTTGTTTGTACGTGTCCTGACGTAGAGAGCTATGCAGATGAAGCGGCAGCTGTTTAATGCAAAATCCTAGAACAACTAAAAACCCCGATCGGAATTCCAATCGGGGTTTTTCTTTAAACACCATCCTTAAATTTCAAGTTGGCATCCTGGTCATTCAATCACTTCATTTGGATGTGCAAATCATCCATTTGCAAAGATGATCGTCCACGATTCCATAAGTATATCTTGACGATTGAATTGGACTTCAAGGATTCAGGCTTGATTCGAAAATCAAACTCCGCATGCTGCCAGGTCTTGCTTTTATCATAAGGCACATTGAATCCGTCCCATTGCAAAGTAACTCCATCGGATTCTATTGAGCATACGGCCAACACATCATTGAGTTTATCTTGCGAGTAAATTTGGAACCCCACTTTGATTAGGGAGTCGCTTCCACTACTTAACATGTCGCTTAGGTTAAAACTAGTCCCCGCCCCGTATTCAATTTCAGGACCGAGATTAGCACGCATTCCACCTGAGTAACTATTACCTCCAGATATAGTGGTGGGATTGAGAATACCTTCTGCGGATTCAAAATCAAAATACATCATTCCGTTTTCCGGGCTTGATTTCGGTTTAACTCGTTTGAAAATATGTATCTCAAAATTATAATCGCCCAACGTCTTAAATGGCTCGTCGGGATAAAATGACTTGATTAGTTCGAAATTGGGGTCCGTTTTCAATTTCTCCAGTGGAATCCTAGCTTCATTTGCACCGAAATGCGAATCCCAAAAAACGATGGTGTTCATAGGCACAGGGCCATCCAAACCCCATTCCTCTATTGCCGGATAGAATCCCCACAATTCGCCTGTTTTTACTCCATCGAATGGATCTTTGTTTGAAGCAATCATCAAATATGGGAACAAGTAATAGAGTTTTTCATCTGAATAACCGGATTCCATATACCAATTCCCTGCCTGTTGAACCAAAGCCTCTTCCTTGTCGAGTCGCAGGGGTAAATACCCTTTTGCAAACGGATACACCAATGATGCAATGAGTGCGATGGCAACAAAGCCCTGATGGAACGCGGGGCTCCTCTTACAAAAGAATTTTTCATTCAAGAGAACAACACCGCGCCATGCAATAAGTCCTGCCATAGGAGTTACGCCGGCAATTGAACGCTCCAAGCCTAAGGAACCAAACAATCCTTTCCACCAAAAAATCGAGTGTGCAATGAAATAGGTCAGGAAAGCCCCATATACAAGCCAGCTCTCTTCGAGTGAATAATCTGTTGATTCAGCTTTTCGATTGAAGAGCCCTTTAGCATCCTTAAGCTTCCAAACAAGACCCAAAATAAAAAGAACTAAGATCGGATATCCGAGTATGATATCCATTTTAGTTACGTAATGCAATAGCTCTCCACTTCCATACAAATCCGCATTGTGCCCTGTATAAGGATTTTGATTGGCAACCCAGAAAAAGTCACCGTAATAAAACCAACCCACTATGCTATAAACCAAAGTCCCAAATGCCAGCAATGGAATGATGAGCCATTTTCCACGAAGCAACAACACCATTCCGAACAACGGCAGCATCATGTTTCCTTCAGACCTGACAAATGGGAGCAAGGAAATCAAAAGAGTACCTGCGAGATAACGGTTGTGCATGAAAAGCCATACGGTTGCCATCAGGAAGAGTCCGAAAGAGGGCTCTGTTAACCCGCTATTTACTGAACATGCAAAAACCGGAGCGAAAACAGTGAGCAAAAGAACAGGCCAATGGTTTCGCATCCCTAAGCGTGACGCTATCAAATAGGCAAACCATGCAGTAAGTGTTGCGGCCAAAGCATTATAGATCTTGATGCCTATCAAACCGAACTGAGAAAATGGCGAGGTAACCAATGTGAAAAAGGGTTTGCCCCAGCTATACAACAACTGCTCTGGATGATCCCAGCTCCACTTACTGATCAAATAATGCCTAACACCGTCGCCACCACCATACGACCCTTCGAATGTGATGGCTTGAGCCAGGTAAAAAACAAAAATTGAAACAAGCAGGAAATACAGACGGGCCTTTTCCTTGGATTCTAAATTGAGAGCGTTGGTATCGTTCATGTATTCAGGAAATATAAATTGACACTCATCAATAATCGAGTGTAAATTGTCAATTGATAATTGTCATTGCTTTACTATTCAATCACCAACTCATAAATTTTTCCAATCAAATCCTTCGATGGAAACGGCAGGTTTTCCTGGTCGAATGGAGACCCTGGCCACCATTTGGTGTTATGGTACTCTTGTGTCACAATCAAAGTCATTTGGTTGTTGGGAATAGAAGTTGACTGGTCGTTCATATAGCCGACAACGCGCATCTTATCGGGTGATGGCCCAAGTCTCCATATGATTTCGGTAGGACGCCAATCAATCTCAAAATAATAAAAATCCGAGCCGAACAATTCGTCGTCTGATTGGTAGGTTTTTTGGCTTAATGCCCGGTATTTGTCAGTCCAACGATGCGAGTAGAAAGTTTTACCATCGTAAGTAACTTCTTGGCAACCCACATCAAACTTGGCAGGCTGAGGACAAGCCATATCCCAATTGGTACATGCCACAGTAACCTTGTCGGCAAACTGTTTTAAATCCGAGGAAGTACCAACG
>JBKDSL010000203.1:0-22491 GCA_046340555.1 Bacteroidota bacterium | reverse complement strand
GCAATGTCCTTGTCAGCAGAGATAAGTGAAATCATCACTTGGGTGTCGGAATGGTAATCGTCGGGGAAAAGCGGACGAAGCGCACGGTCTACCAGACGGGAAATAAGAATTTCGTATTCAGACAAACGCGCTTCGCGCTTGAAGAAACCGCCTGGAAATCTTCCTGTGGCAGCGTATTTTTCCTGATAATCTACCGATAGCGGTAAGAAGTCGACGCCATCTTTTGCTTTAGGGTTGGATACAACGGTAGCCAACAACATGCAGTCGCCCATTCGGACTACTACAGAACCGTCGGCTTGTTTGGCAAGCTTGCCTGTTTCCAATGTGATGGTACGTCCATCGGCAAGCTGAAAAGATTTGGTAATTGGGTTTAGTGACATAGTGCTCTTTCTTTTTTACATCTTTTACATCAATTGTACATAAACGAAAAAAGGCAATGCGAAGATTGCCTTGTTTTTTCGGTATAAGAAATCATGGATTACTTTCGGATTCCCAATTCTCCGATGATCTTACGGTAACGGGTGATATCGGTCTTCATCAGGAAATCCAACAGGCTGCGACGCTTACCAACAAGTTTGATAAGGGAGCGCTGGGTTGAATAATCCTTCTTCTGGATTTTCAAATGATCAGTTAGCGAGTTGATACGCTCGGTAAACATGGCAATCTGGGCTTCTGCCGATCCTGTGTTATTGGCGGCGCTGCCAAACTTGGTGAAGATTGCTTTTTTGGCCTCTGTACTAAGTTGCATCTTGGTTACTGTGTTGATAATGAATTTTTAAAACGGAATGCAAAGATAACAAAAGCCTACTGTTCAGCCAAGTATTTTCCCAAATCAGTCACCAAAAAAGGTTAAAATCTGAGAGATGCTGGTTTTCAGCTCTTTACGATTAACGATACGATCCAAAAAACCGTGCTCCAACACAAATTCTGCCGTTTGGAACCCTTTCGGAAGGTCTTTCCCGATGGTTTCTTTCACCACCCGCGGACCGGCAAAGGCAATCAAGGCACCAGGCTCCGCAATATTCAAATCGCCCAACATGGCGAACGATGCCGTTACCCCGCCTGTTGTGGGATCAGTAAGCAAGGAGATGTAGGGGAGTTTGGCTTCAGATAACTGTGTAAGCTTGGCGGATGTTTTAGCCATCTGCATGAGCGAAAAGGCAGCTTCCATCATTCGGGCGCCTCCCGATTTGCTGATGATCATGAGCGGCATCCGTTTTTCTATACAGATATCAATGGCTCGGGCAATCTTTTCTCCCATCACCGAACCCATCGAACCACCAATGAATTTGAAGTCCATGCAACAAACCATCAACGGATGGCCGTTTACCAAACCGGATGCGGATCGAATGGCATCCTTTAAACCGGTTTTTGAAATGGAATCCTTTAGTCGATCGGTGTATTTCTTGGTATCCGCAAAATGTAACGGATCAGCTGCCGTCAGGTTGGTATTGTATTCTGTGAACTGACCCTCGTCAAACAAAATCGAAAAATATTCTTCGGAACCGATTCGGTCATGCAAATCGCACTTGTTACAAACATACATGTTGGCCACATGTTCTTCTGTAGGCACTATGGCGTTACATGACGAACATTTGTGCCAAAGTCCCTCAGGAGTTTCTTTTTTCTCCTTGGTGGAAGTGGTAATCCCTTCCTTGATGCGCTTAAACCACGACATGTTTGTTTGTTTTGTCTTATGCTACGGTAATCTCCGGATTCAGGTATACGTCCTGGATGGCATTTAGTAATTCAATTCCCTCTTTCAGCGGTTTTTGGAATGATTTCCTACCCGAAATCAGACCTTGACCACCTGCACGTTTATTGATAACCGCAGTGGTCACAGCTTCCGCCAAATCTGTTGCACCTTTAGATTCTCCACCGGAATTAATCAGGCCGGCTCGACCCATATAACAATTCACAACTTGGTAGCGAGTCAAATCAATGGGATGCTCTGTGGTGAGTGTGTCGTACACTTTCTTGTGCGTTTTTCCGAATGCAATCGCATTGTATCCTCCGTTATTGGTAGGGAGTTTTTGCTTGATGATATCGGCTTGAATGGTAACGCCCAAATGATTCGCCTGAGCGGTGAGGTCGGAAGCCGTGTGATAGTCGATACCATCCTTCTTAAACCCGTTGTTGCGTAAGTAACACCATAATATGGTGGCAAGTCCTAATTCGTGAGCCCGCTCGAAAGCCTGTGCAACCTCAACTATCTGTCTGGATGATTCAGCCGATCCGAAATAAATAGTGGCACCAACGGCAGCGGCGCCCATTTCAGCGGCTTCATCAACACTACCGAACATGATTTGGTCGAACTTGTTGGGGTAGGAGAGGAACTCGTTGTGGTTTATTTTAACAACGAATGGAATCTTATGTGCATACTTACGACTGACTGAGGCCAATACGCCATAAGTTGACGCTACAGCGTTGCAGCCACCTTCTATGGCGAGTTTCACGATATTTTCCGGATCGAAATAAGCAGGATTGGGAGCGAAGGATGCGCCCGCCGAGTGTTCGATTCCTTGATCTACTGGCAAAATGGATACATATCCTGTGCCCGATAAACGTCCGGTATTGTATATACGCTGGATGTTTGCCAAAACACGGTTGTTACGGTTTGATGGTGCAAAAATGCGGTCAACGAAATCAGCACCAGGTAAGTGTAAATGTTCTTTCGAAACGGTGGTGCACTGGTGCTCCAACAGATATTTGGACTGATCGCCGAGTAATTCCTGAATCCTCGAAGTAGAAAGCATAATACAAGGTTTTTAATAGGGCCTCAAAAATAGTCAATTCCAACTAATGACTGCTATGCGCTGACAATCAATGATTAGTGCTTTTGTTGGCCCAGTGTCTTGAACAATTTTATGAATTAGCCAAAAGACCATCAGAAGGGGTAGCCAATCCCGAAATTGTAATTCACGTTGTTGAATCGTGCTTTTCCAATAACCCATCGTTGGTCAACTGTTTCCGAAGGATCGCGCACGGGTACACCAGCATCCATTCGGAAAATGAAAAAGTTGAAATCGAATCGGAAGCCAAGTCCGGTTCCCACGGCTAGCTCATCCACGAAAGTGTTAAACTTCAGCTGCCCTCCAGGTTGCTTTTCGCTTTCGCGGATATTCCAAATGTTGCCTGCATCGATGAAAAATGCGCCTTCCAATATCTTGAATACATCAAAGCGATATTCGATGTTGGCGTTCAACTTCATGTCACCTAACTGTTCTGCTGGCAAATCGGCTGTTCTTATGAAAGATCCCGGACCCACGGTACGCGCTCTAAATGCACGAATGTCGTTAACGCCACCGGCAGAAAAGGTGCGCTCATAAGGCATTTGCTTAGAATTCAAGTATGCATATCCTGCTCCAGCGCTGATTCGATACACAATGGAAGCGTTTTCGGAAAATACTTGATAGAAACGTATGTCGATATCGGGCCTTACATATTGCGAGTATTCAATCTTCGCTAGCTTGAAAATGGATGAGTCGCTGTAATTGGTTGATGTTATCCGGTTGTACAATCTAGTTGAATTTCCTGCTACTTCGAAGTTGAATCGTAGATAGATGAAGTTCTTGAACTTGTTTGGCTCCTGTGTATTGTATAAATAGGTGTACCGTCCCCCTGTTATGATATATTTACGGTAGTAGTTGATAAGCTTCGGGTCTCCGGTTTCCTCCAATCGGTTTATGAACTTGTTGCTTAGTTGGAAGTCTGATACATTGATTTCAGCTGGATAGATAAAGTGGCGCTTCTGTCGGGTCTCCCTATATTCCAAGCCCATCGACAATAGCATCAGATTTCGAATGTATTCCGGTCTAACCTGGTAATTGTAACTGACACTGAAAATCGTCGTAGGATTGGCCGATCGGTTCTTGTTGTAACGTGATGCAGGCCAAATGAAGCGGGGGACACGTAGATTGATTTCGGGACCTATTTCAAATGTGTTCAACAATAGGGCCTTCTCCTGTCCGGTAACCTCATCAACGAAGTTGGGAACGGATTCCCCCCTTGCCACCAAGCGGAATTCCAGCGCTTCACCACCGCGATTTAAATTCTTGTTGTGATAACTGAAATTCGCACCCAACCCGAAGTTGCCTCCGTTATTGGTTCCTTCGAGTTCGATTTTATAACCTTGTTTTGGTAATGGACTAAGCATGATTCTCCCATCCACCCAATTCACTCCACAAGAATCAGGAACCGAATCCGCCTCAAACCGTATGTTAATGAACCGGAATAACCCCAAATCACTTAAGCCCCGGTATGTAAGATCCGACTCATCGACTTTGTAAATATCATCCCGCTCAATAAAAATACGGGGTTCAAGCGAGTAAGGTTTGTAACGAAGTTTATCGGATTTGCCTACCATAGCAAAGTGTGAAAAATAGGTGGTGTCTTTTTCTGATGCAGGATCGGCAACCAGGGGGTTGTAGTCTGTCATTACAAACAAGTCGCGTACCCTGAAAACCCGGTGTTTTTCAACTTGTGTGCTATCGAAATCCCCTTTTCTGTCTGCGACTTTAACAATAATATCCGCCTGGTTGCTCTTCAATGAACTGTCGATATCGTAAGTGATATAGTAGTCGTTGAATTCAAAAAATCCATGGTTTTTTAAGTTTTTAGTAATCCTAGAGCGTTCGCTCTTCAGTTTTGCAGAACTGAAGATGCCTCCGGTCGTCATAAGCGACTGGTTTGTATCGGCCAATAGGATCCGGCCCAGGCTTGGATCCATTATTTGATAAGATATGTTTCGGATGCGATAAGGGTTGCCGGTAACAATTGAGTACGACACATTGGCACGGTGCGACCTCCGCAAATCCGTCGTGTCAACAACTATGGCGTTGAAAAACCCCTCGTTTTGAAGGTATTGTTTGATTTGCACATTGGATTTAGTAGTCAATGCTGTATCCAGCACAATTGGTTCTTCACCAATTGTTCGTTTGACCCATTCTTTGAACTTAGTCGATTTCCCACGATTGGCCAGGGTATATACGCCCAGGTGGAATCGAAAAAGTCCCAAGATTCTTCGATTTGGCCTTTGTTTTATCACCGGCTTGATTCCTTCTGCCAACTCTGAACGATCTATCTTAATGGAGTTTTTGTTCAGCAAGTATTGGTCATCTGTAAGCTGCTTTGTAGGGCTACAGGAAACAGCTGCAATTGCCAGCAAAAACAGGGTAAATCCTGTGCTGATTCGCATTTTATGCGAAGTGGGTTGGTTGCGATGGAAAATCAGATACCTCATTGCGGTAGGTAATGACAAAATTACATTTAATTACCTTTGAAGCATCCCAATGATTCGCAAGGCTTCTCGCAACGATTTGGCTTTCATTTCCAGCCTGCACCGATCCGCTAACAGGAAGGAGCAAGGGCTCTTTATGGCTGAAGGAGAAAAATCAGTCGCCGAATTGTTGAGTTCGGGTATCGAAATCCACTCCATTGCCTGCTTAAGTGATTACCATGACCAAAACGGGACCGCAATTGATCCTTTTGAAGTTATGGTCGTAAGCGAATCGGAACTTAATCGGATAAGTACATTAACTACCCCCAACCGAGTATTGGCTATCGGTAAAACACCTCAATATACGGCTTATAACTTCCAAAAGGAGGGGCAAACAGTGTTGCTGCTCGATAATATCAACGATCCTGGAAACATGGGTACCCTCATCCGTACCGCCGAGTGGTTTGGGGTAGGTGCTGTTTTCTCTTCTCCAGGCTCTGTAGAGTTTTGGAATCCCAAAGTTGTCCAAGCATCAATGGGCTCCATTTTCAGGATGAAACTATATCAACAGCACTTGCTTGATGTGATTTCAAAAGCTAAAAGCTCCCAGGTCATGCATGTAGTAGGAGGAGTGCTTGGTGGCGATGATATTGAATCCTTCCAACGGCAATCCGAATCCGTATTGTTGGTTGTGGGCAGCGAATCCCATGGTATTTCCACTGAAATATTATCGAGCCTTAGTCACAAACTATCCATTCAACGTGTAGCTGGTTCATCAACTGAATCCCTCAATGCATCAGTTGCAGCTGGCATCATGCTTTTCCATTTATCCAAAAAATAAAAAAGGTCCCTGTTAGGGGACCTGGGTTTATAATCAGGATTCTTTCTTTGATTTCAGTTCAGCTTACCGGGAACAATCATTTTGAATTCCGGAATGCGTACGAAAAACAGTTTCTTGTCGATTACCCGTTCCATCAAATAAGTGCCAAACATCTTGCCTATTTCAGTGTTCAAGTTGCAACCAGACACGTATCGGTATGTTTCGCCATTGGCCAAATAAGGTTGTTCACCAACAACTCCTTCTCCTTCAACTTCACGATGTGAGCTATCGGAGTCTACCACATGCCAATGACGGCGTTTTAATCGTACCGCTTCGCCACTATCATTTTTGATAGTAATCCGATAAGCGAAAACATAGTGTGATTGGCTTGGATTACTATGTGTGGGCTGGTAAAAGGTTTCCACACTAACTTGTATTCCAGCGGTGACTTCAGTGGTCATAGGTTTATCTCATTGGACTATTCAAAGGTAGAATGCCGACTACCTTTTGGTCTGCTAATTTGATAAAAATTGTTTTTAAGTAGGCGAACTTTCAATTTTTGGTTGTAAACGGTAGAAATTATTTTACCTACTAACAACCTTCTTTACCCCAACCAGCTTATCGCCACGGGTACCCGTTGCCCTATGGTAAACCAATATGGTGTATTCGTTAACGGTTTCATAATGACTGCCTTCCGCTATTGTTTCGTCGCAAAACTGAGCCCCGTCTTTAAGGAAACCAAAGATATAGTCATAGTATCCTTGCTTTAAATAAAGCAAAGCCTCATATGTACCCTCATCGTAGTTGTATTTCATTTTATTGGCTGGGCCGCATCGCCAATCACTCAATGATCCAAACACATAATAGTTGCCATCCGTGAGTATGTCATGTTTCAGGGTGAATTTCACCCGCAGGTATTCGCCCTCCAAATCATCATCGCGACCATCCTGGTTCCTGATCAAAAATCGACCATTGATATCATTCTCGACCGAATACCTTTTATAGGATCGACTTTCACCCGTCATCAATACGATGGTAAATCCATCATTGCCTTTCAGGATTTCTTTAACGTTTTGTGTAAGAATTCTCAGTGTACGCGTATCGAAAGTCCTGAATTCGTTTCCTCCATTGAAGCTATTCTCGCCATCATAACTGTAATCAAGCAGGTTGTCCTTTAAGAAAAGAGGCTTCAAACCCGTTACTGCGTTATCCCATCTGCCATTTTGCTTGAGAACGACTTTAATGTCATCGAACGGATTGGAAACCTGAAGCCCCTGATATGAAATGGAAAAATCAACTTCTTGTTTAGAGTCGCGGTCTTGAACAGTTGTAGCCTGATGGACATGCGCATCAATCACAGTTCTTGGTTCCACCACCATCATTCTACGAGTAATAACAGGTTTCTCAGGGTCCCCTTCGGGAAAAACCTTGAGCAAATAGTTGCCGGATATAATGGGGCGTACTTCCCTTCCGGGGATGAGCAATTGGTAGTGGGTGAAGGTTTGTATGGTATTGAAAGAACTCCTGTAATCGGTGATCCGGTCTTCTGTGAATCCTTGCAGGTAGTCACTTTGTAGCAAATTAGAGGGAGTCCAATCTGCATTGCAATGAATCAGCGTGTAAGAGTAGTATTTGTTGTCTGCATCCAAATCGTCGAACTTCAACAAAAGCCTTTCATCAGAACCCAGTTGCAGTATGGGCTCGGAAAGACGTAGGCCCTCTTGCTCTAACACTACGCTTTTGATGTTTTCAACGTAGATGAAGTCTTCGAAACGGCGGTAGTTTTCGGTATAATAATCGGAGTCCTGTGCAGCTGCGCAAAAGCAGTTTACTATCAGGAATAATGATAGGCAATATCCGATTCTGGATCTCATGATTCCGCTTCAATCAATTCCGCAAAGGCTATTTCCCAGCGGGCTTGTAGTTCATTAAGCTTGGTTGTTATCGATTCCAAATCTGCGTTTAACAACTTGGCTTTATCGGCATTTGAATAAGTTTCAGGTTGGGAAAGTTCCAACTCCAAGGAGCTTTTACGCTCTCGGATTTTATCCATTTCGGATTCCAAGTTCTTTACAGTGTCCGACAATTTTTTGATTTCCTTTTGCTTGGATTTGTTATCGACAACAACCGTGCCTGGTTCTGTTATGGTGGGTTCGGGGTTCAGGTTCTTTTCTTTTTTGGATGGAGCAATTTCGCTCAATTCACCGTTTTGCCTACGGCGTTCCATCCATTCCTCATACTCGGCATAAGTGCCCGGGTATTCCTTCAATTTTTGGTTTTCTATGAACCATATCTTGTTGGCTATTTCCGCCAGGAAGAAACGGTCGTGCGACACTACCACATAGGAACCCTTGAATTTTTGCAGAACCTGTATCAGTATATTCACAGATTGCATATCAAGGTGGTTCGTTGGTTCATCCAATAGCATGAAGTTGGCTTTGGTAAGGATAGTCTTTGCCAACGCAACCCGGGATTTTTCACCACCCGACAACACTTTTATTTTCTTGAACACGTCATCATTCTTGAATAGGAATGCGCCTAACAACGTTCTCAGTGTAGTGTCGGTTTGGTCGGGGGCACAGACTTGTAGCTCCCGAAGCAACGTATTGTCTAGGTTCAGGCTTTCCAGCTGGTGCTGCGCATAGAATGCCCGGATAACATTATAGCCTTCCTCGTTTTTGCCTTCAAAGGGTTCTACGCCCTCGATCATACGCAGTAAGGTGGACTTGCCTTTACCATTTGCACCTATGAATGCAATCTTGTCGCCTCGGTTAATGGCTGCCTTGGTATCGTCGAAAATGCACAAATCCTTGTACTTTTTGGATTTGATATCCAATTCAGCTACTACCTTGCCAGGAGAGGTATTAAAGTTGAACTGTATGTTGATGGTGGCTGCTGGGTCATCCACATCACTAATGCGTTCAACCCGCTCCAAGGCTTTAATTCTTGATTGTACAGCTTTCGCTTTTGAAGCCTTGGCACGGAAACGTTCAATGAACCGTTCTTGTTGCTTTAGGAATTTCTCTTGGTTCTTGAATTGGTTTCGCTGAATCTCCTCTGAAAGAGCCTTTGACTCCATATAATCGGCATAATTGCCAGGGTAAAGGTTGATTTTTTCATTTGCTACTTCTGCGATTTTGTTGACAACCCGGTCGAGGAAGAAGCGGTCGTGAGATACAATCACAACCGTGCCCTCGTAGTTGTCTAGGTATTCCTCCATCCACTCAATAGAGGGAAGGTCCAAGTGGTTGGTTGGCTCATCCAGCAATAGCAAGTCGGGTTTGGCCAACAAGATTTTAGCCAACATCACACGCATCCTCCAACCTCCAGAAAATTCACTCAGCGGCCGTTCCAAGTCTTCTGTTGTAAACCCTAATCCTTCCAAAACCTCTTCAGCCTTTGATCGAATTTGGTAGCCGTCTAGTGCCTCAAATCTTGTTTGAGCCTCATGCAGTCGGTTTAAGACATTGTCTGAATAGTCGGTTTCAAGCTTTTTGAGTAGATGGTCTATTTCTGCAGACAACTTGTTTTGCTCCGCAAAGGCCTCCATTGCCACCTGCAAGATGGGGTTTTTGGATTCATACGAAAGCAGGTCCTGATTCAAGAATCCGATGGAAAGGTCGCGCCTGCCACTTACTTCTCCGGCAGAGAGCTGGTATTCACCATTGATAATACGTAACAAGGTGGATTTCCCTGTTCCATTTGCTCCGATCAAGCCTATCTTTTCATTGGGCTTGATGTGCCATGATGCGTCACGATACAATGCTCGTGATCCGAATTCGAATGTGATGTTATTTAGTACCAGCATAAGAGTTGCAAAGGTACTGATTTAACCGCCGCCTAAAGGTCTAGGAATGTACGATAAAGGTATTGCAAATATGCCCAAGCTTGTTGCGACCTAGAGTTATTGGGTATTTTAACATCTTGATTCAATTGTAATCTGGTCGTGTCTTTGGATGTGATCCATGTGATGGATTGATCTTGGTTCAAGTACGCAAATCCGGTGGCGGGATCTCCAAACATGTTCCGACTCCATTTAAATTTAGATTCGTCCCTTTGGGTCATCCACGACAAGGTTGTTGCCAAATCATGTTGAGAACTAACTCTGTCTATTGTTTTACCGCGGAAAGATTGATTCAGCGGGCCGCCATAGAACAATACCGGTATCCTACGGGTTGCAGGTTCGAAATAGTCACGGTTCAAGGGAAGTCGATGACCATGATCCGCCACCAAAATGAACAGGGTGTTCTTGTACCAACTCCTGAAGGAAGCCGCATCGAAAAACTGCTTCAAACATTGGTCTGTATAAAATGCCGATCCTTTGAAGCGATCTGCCTCGCTTTGCTTGCCAAATGGAGTGGGTCTTGGTGTTTCAAAAGGTTCGTGCGTGCTTAATGTGAGCACAACCGAGAAGAATGGATTATCCTGTTCGGCATGGTCCGACAACATTCGTTCGAATACGTACTCGTCATGCGCCCCCCATTTGCTGTTCCTTTGCGACTCATCAAACTCGTTTATATCGGTTCGTTCTTCGAATCCCGATTGGAGCAGGAAGTTGTTCATGTTTGCAAACCCCAATTCTCCACCATAGTAAAATCGGTTTTGATAACCGGCATCTGCAAAAATCCTCCCGAGCGATGGAAGTTGCTGCGTTTTGTCGATGAACTTGATGATTGACTTGTCAGGGATGGACGGAAATCCACTCAAAACCGACGTCAAGCCCTGGTCCGTTCTGAATCCGGATGAGTAGGTCTGGGAAAACAACAATCCGTCTTTAGCCAATGAACTGAAAAAGGGGGTAACGTCTTTTACTCCGCCCAAAGGCTCGATTACATCCGCGGTCCAGCTTTCCAATAATATGATCACCACATTGCATTTTGGGTTAGCCAACACCGAATCAGGGCTGAGCGCAACGGGGTTTTTTAAGAGGTCTTCAGTTATCTGGATTGCTTTGGCATCTGAAAGTTTTTCATATGGATTCCCTTTGGAAAATCCCGACTTAAGAACATTGTTGCCCAAAAACCAAATCGGATTCAGAGCGATGTTGTTGAGTTTGTTATTGGACGAATAGGCGGCAGCCGCTTCATTGATGGGTATCAAAGTCCATCCGCCACGAATACAAGTGAATGATAGAGGCAGCAACAATAGAAACCCCCAAATCGCATGAATGCCATTTGCCGGTAGTGAATTTGTGGCATTGTCTAGAATCCTGCATCTTATCCGCGAAAGCGCCCAAAACATGGCGACTATGAAAACTAAAATGATGGCCGATTGAAGATTTGAAACGGAAGCGAGCATCTCCTTGGGATAAACAGCGAATTCTATGGCCCTTACATTCAGAAGTGTTCCCCAATACCGGAAAATCACCAAGTTGGCGGTCAACATTACTGTAACCAACATGATGGCGATTTTATAATAGTTTTTGATGCAACTCAGCAGTCTGCTATGCCAGGCTCCTCCCACAAACGGCATAAGTAGGAGGGGTATTATAAAAAGGTATGATGCGGTGGATAAATCAAGTCGAAGTCCATGCCAGAAAACCCCCAAAGACTCAGTTGTGTACGATTCGAAACCGTCTGAACCGGATGCCAAGACTAACATAAATACCCTGAAAATGGCAAAGACAATCAACCAGTACAGGAAGTTGGCAAGCGCAAAGCGGAGTTGTTTTAACATTGGAGTGATCAAAATCGGATGAGTCGTCCGGTACCTGTTATCTGACTTTGAATATTGGATGGCTGCCCAGTGTAATAGATGTCACCTTGGTAGTCAATCTTGACTTGCAGGTTGTTGTTGCTGTTGACATAACAATCGCCTGTGCTACGCGACATCACAAAGGCGTCGTTTGTTTGCAAGCCCTCTGCTCTGACATAACCATTTCCAGTATTGTAAAGATAGCAATAGCCTGTTTGGCCGTTGGCAATGATGTCGGCCGGTCCTGTGTGTATTTTCAAATAGGCCTCATCCACATCAAGACTGAGCCTGATTGTTCCTGTTCCATCCCAGCTTTCGGCCAGGAAAACGCTGTTGCGGATGGTGTCTTTGCAGGTAATGTCGCCCACAGTACGGCAGATGATGGTGCCAATGCCTGGACTGTAAACATCAACCAAGTAAACATTTCCGGGGTCTCGCATCCAATTACAGCGATTTTTATTTCGGATTTTCAAGACACCTCCTTCCACTTCGGTTTCAATGCCGTCTAGCAAATTTGAGCCGCATGATACCACCAATTTGTATTCGTTGCTTTGATGCCAGTTTACATTCACGTTGTTGAACACTTCTAGGGTGTTGAAAGGATCAACAGTTCGCGTTTCAGATGATGCGCGTCCGGTGGATTCTAAACAGTTACAGAACGGGTCCTTGCCGCATGAAGTCAGCAAGGTGGCAGCAATCGTAAGTATCAATAAGGATTTCAACTTCATGATCAACCTTTTTTGGCTTTTGCTTGTTTTTTTCCGCCTTTCCATACCCTGGCTACTCCGAATTCCATGAAATCGGCTTTGCCCCAATGTGATTTGACATGCATGCAAAGCAAATAGCGTTCTCCAAGCTGTTGACGGATGCCGAAACGGTGATAAAAGGATTCGCCTTTCACGCCCGAATACAGATATCCGCCCATTGCCAAAACCAATGCGGTATGGCCAACGTGCATTTCAGTTGATGCATGTATTCCAGATCGGATGTATCCCAGAAATCCGTTTGATTCTTTGAAGTTGTCTTCTTCCGACAGGGAGCGGTCGAGGAATACATCTCCACCAGCTCCGAAGGAGATTTTTTCTGACTTCCGCCACATGTGTTCCGCCATCAATGTTGCAACCAAGTATTTATCACCGTCTGCAGGAGCAACCTCTTTCGCAAACGCGGATGCGAATAGTTGCCATTGCCTGTTTTTTTCAAAAGGGATTTCTTTTCGAGTCAACAAGATGTCGGAACCTAATTTAACGGAAAGGCTTAAGGTCGTTGCAGCTATGTTGATACCTAGGTTGGGCGATTCAAAACTGCCATTGCTGTAATGGGTGAGTGATAAACCCGTAGCCATCACCACGGATTTTGAAATATTGAATTGGAATTGCGGATGCAATAGTAGGGCATTGTTTAACCTTGAGCCTACGGCAACATTCTTATAGTTTTCTTCAGCATCAAACTTTTTTTCAATGAAACCAGCACCCCAACCAAACTTTAGCTTCCAACAGGTATTGCGGTTTCTAGCCAATGGGAAATCAACATAAGGTATTGCAGATAAGGCGGTACCGATTTCGTCCCGGTTCCCCAAATTCCAAATGCCGAGATACATTCCAAACTCCGGAAAATTGTATTGATGATGCCAGTCTTTGGAGCCATCAGTCCTACGCGAAATCGATAGATCAAAACCTCTAACTCGTTCTTGACGGAGTCCTTCTACCATGGGCCTATGCGCCATCAGATAACCTCGGTGTGCGGTAGCGGAAATGGAGGTTTGTCCGTTCACAGTCATAGTTGAACAGGCAGCCAGGTAAAAAAGCAAGGCAATGGTGTTGCGAATCATCTGTTTGCAAATATAGGAAGGGGTATTGGGGAATCCTTACTTTTGCTGAGTATGGACACTCTCGAACCTAAATTGGCGGCTTTTGGCAAATTATTGAAAATCATGGATGAGCTGCGTGAAAAATGTCCATGGGACAAGGTGCAGACTTTGGAGTCATTGAGGCACTTGACCATTGAAGAAGTTTATGAGCTAACGGATGCGATACTCGACGGTGACTCCGATGAAATCCGCAAGGAGCTTGGCGATATACTGTTGCACATTGTTTTCTATTCAAAGATAGGTTCTGAGACGGGGCTATTCGATATCGAGTCTGTTATCAACCAGGTATGCGAGAAGTTGATACATCGCCATCCACATATCTATGGTAAGGTACAGGTTCAAGATGCATCAGAAGTGGCTCGGAACTGGGAGCAATTGAAACTAAAAGAGGGCAAAAAGTCTGTTTTGGAAGGAGTTCCCCGCTCGTTGCCCTCACTGATAAAAGCCATGCGTGTTCAAGACAAGGCTCGCTCGGCAGGATTTGATTGGGAGCAACAAGAGCAGGTACTCGACAAGGTAGAGGAGGAGCTCCGCGAGTTGCGGGCTGAAATCCGTGCGGGCAATACGGATCGAACACGCGCCGAGTTTGGTGACTTGTTGTTTTCTATGGTCAATCTATCCAGGTTTTTGGATGTGAATCCAGATGAGGCACTTGAGCGAACCAACTTGAAATTCATCGCACGTTTCCAATATTTGGAGCAGGCTGCTAGCAATTCGGGAAAATCGTTGCAGGACATGACCCTCGAAGAAATGGATGTATTTTGGAATGAGGCGAAGTCAAAAGGCCTTTAATATGTTTCGAGTTTCTTTGTTTAAGTACTTTTTGACTTTTACAGCCTCATGGCTTTTTTGTTTTTCAGAGGTTCTTGCTCAACGTGATAGTAGTTTAGGTTTTCGTGTAATTTGGAAGGATGCAGGCGTCATGATCAGCGAACCAACGCGATGGAACCAGGCAGATTGGGCTGGTCTGGTCGGAGTTTCAGCTGGTACCTTGATCTTGTTTCAATTCGATTCGGAAATTGAAATGATGTTTAATGATAGTAGATGTCGTTCTGTAATGGATATAACAGGTTATGGAATTGAACCTTTCGGCAATGGGATGTATTCGCTGCCGATTCTGGTTGGATTAGGTGTCTATGGAAGGTTGAAGGGCGAAGAACAACATGTTCAGGCTGCATTTGCCGGATTGGAGGCGTTTGTGTTTTCAGCGGGTGGAGCTACATTCTCAAAATGGATTTTTCAGCGGCAGCGCCCATCAGGGGATATCCCACCGGATCCATTTGTTTTTGAAGGGCCTTTCGGCAAATTACGAGATGATGGTTCATTCGTTTCCCGTCATGCCGCCAGTGCCTTCGCCGTTGCCACCGTGCTTTCCTCATATTATGGAAAGCAAAAGAAATGGGTTCCGTGGCTTGCCTACGGCTTGGCAGGTGCCGTAACCGCATCCAGGGTTTACAACGGAAGCCATTGGTCTTCTGATGCTTTTGCTGGTGCGGCGTTTGGGGTGGTTACCGGAAAGTTTGTTTACAGGATGCGTAAAAGCCGTGGACTTTTGAAAACTTTTTGACCCTGTTCGTTTTCCAATCCCGATATTTGCATTTCAAAATCATAAACCCTTAATTATCATCAACCATGTCATTATCGTTAAATCAACCAGCACCTGATTTCACATTGTTCAACACCGAAAAACAGCCTATTTCTTTGAGTTCTTTCAGAGGTCAAAAGGTGGTTCTGTATTTTTACCCAGGCGCTTTTTCTGGTGGATGCACCAAAGAGCTTTGCGCTATCAGAGATGATATGGCCTCCTATAACCAATTGAATGCAAAAGTCATTGGTATTTCAACCGACGCCGTCTTTACTTTAGCCAAATTCAAATCCGATCAAGGCTACGAATTTGAGCTTTTGTCTGATTACAACAAGGAGGTTTGTGGCCAATATGGCGCTCAATATGATGAGTTTCTTTTTGGTATGAAAGGTACAGCCAAGCGTTCCGCATTTGTAATCGACGAAAATGGGATGGTGATATACGCTCAGGTGAACGACTCATCTGGCGACATGCCCGATTTCGATGCTGTTAAGGCTGCTTTAGCCTGATCACAAAAGCAACGCAGTTGCTGCTCCGAGCAAAATGATCGTCAGCTTGTAAAGATTGAATCGGTGATCACTTCCTGATTCGAATAGGATGGTTGTGGATATGTGTAAGAAAATCCCAATCACCAATCCCATGATTTTGTCGTAATGGGTACTGATGTTCATGATTTCCGTTTCACTCAGCAAAGTGCTGAATCCTGCGCCTAAGGGTGCCATGGCGGCGAATAACATCAGATTCACCATGGTCCATGTACGGCTCAATCCGGCATGAATGAGCATGCTTACCAACACAAAGGCTACAGGCAAATGATGCAGGATGATGCCGGCCAATAAGGTGTGGTTGTGTTCATGTGCTTCGAAATGACCTGATAACGGCATGCCCTCCAAAAAGGAATGGATGCAAAGTCCGCCCATCATCGCAATAGGGAAACCTTTGCCATGATGATGGTGCTCGTGGCCATGCTCGATACCTTCCGTGAAGTATTCCAACATCAACTGCAGGAAGAATCCTGCGAGTATGAAAATGCCAGCGCTCTGGGTATTATGCGAGAATACGGTAGGCAGCAGATGCGTTAGAGTCAAAGAAAACAGGAACGCACCAGTGAATGCCAAAGCCAGTTTCAGTATACGTTGGTTTACGGTGCGGATGGTAAAAAACAACATCCCTGCAAGGGATACCAATACGAACATGATGACGGATTCCAATACACTCATGCTTGGTTATGTTTGGCGATAATGATCATTCTGGGAGACTCTGCTGCATTATAGGGGTGAAGGTCGTAATTTCCGTAGACTTGTTCTATGGTCATGCCGGCATTCGACATATAAGTGCTGAATTCACTTAACTGGATCAACTCCACGTTTTCTTCGAAACGGTTTTGCTTTCCATGCACTTCAAAAATAATCTCTTTGATGAGTCTTCCATTGCAAATGCGTCTTGTTATCTCAAACTGAATCCCATTTCTAGATATTGACTCATGGGGCACCAATTGTTTTGCAACCAATTGGGCATTTAAAAAGTCAATCACCAATCGACCCGATGACTTTAGTGCTTCCGCCATGTTTGAAATGGCTTTTTGATTGTCGCTTCCAGTCTCGAAATATCCGAACGAAGTGAAAAGGTTGAGCACCACATCAAAATCCATATCGGAATATGGGTTTCGCATATCGTGAACACGAAATTCCAATCCAGGTTTTATTGATTCCAGGCAATGCTGAATACTTGCCGGCGATAAGTCGTAACCGGTAACTTCAAATCCTTTCGAATGTAGGTAATAAGAGTGGCGCCCTTTGCCACAACAGACGTCTGCAACCTTGCTAGCTGATTTGAACCAAGGGAGGCTTGTCAGCTGATCGATGAAATGTTGCGCATCAGATTCATCTCGGTGGCCGTAAAGTATGTGATAATAAGGGGAGTCGAACCAGGTTGAGAACCACTCATCATTTGCTTTTGCCGCCATTTTCCTGTCAGTTGGTTGATAAATTCAGTCCTCTTTTCGGTTGTGCAAAGATGTTCAAAATGCCTATTTTTACCAAGTGCATGGGGTGGTAAAGTGAAACCCCAACTGCTGAAATTCAATCATCCTCATGGAAAGCGCAGTCAAAAAAAGGTCTCCCAGGAAAATTCGTTTTCGTAGACTCAAAAAAGCGCCACCTGGTGCCGCGCCGGGTACAATGAGCATCTCAGATGATGCCCTTAAGCCCCATATCAGGATTATCAGCTACAATGAATCTTCCATTGAGGATAAGGCAATTGATGATGTGGATGCCATCAAAAGCCATTTGCTTGCTTTTCCTTCGTTAACGCATTGGATAGAAGTAAAGGGCTTCGGCGATCGAGCGTTTTTTGAGTCCATGTGTGATGCTTTCAACATCCATAGGCTGGAGATGGAGGATGTTTTGAGTGGACATCAAAGGCCTAAAGTCGAGGAATCGGATCACCACTTGTTCATCGTGTCCCGGGCCATAAGCAACGGGGATGATTTTCAAGATGAACAAGTGTCGCTTTTCATCTTCAAGGATGTGGTGATTACTTTTCAGGAAAGGCAAAACGATTTTTTTATTCCGGTCAAAGACAGGCTGCAGCAAAACCGTGGTGTAATACGCAAAAGCGGCGCTTCATACCTTGGTTATGCCATTATGGATGCTGTTGTGGATGATTTCTTTCCTGTTATGGAAAGGCTTGGTAATTTCCTCGACGATTTGGAAGATTTGTTATTGGATGCGCCTGACCGCTATTCTTTGCAAAACATCCAAGGTTCCAAACGGCGTTTAATACATTTTCGCCGTAACGTTTGGTCGGAGCGCGAGAAGTTGAATGATATAATGCGTAACCCTTCACCGCTTTTCAGCGATGTTTCCAGAAGGTATTTGCGCGACACCTACGATCACACCATCCAAGTGATGGACATAATCGACTCGTACCGCGAAATCACCGCCTCACTCATGGATATTTATCTGTCGAGTGTCAGCAATCGCCTGAACCAGGTCATGAAGGTGCTCACCATCATTTCCACCATCTTCATTCCGCTCACATTCATTGTTGGAGTTTATGGAATGAATTTCCAATTCGATAAAAACACCATGCCTTTCAATATGCCAGAGTTGCATTCACCCTATGGCTACATAGGTGTGGTATCAGCTATGGTGATTATAGTGATTATGCAGTTGGCTTATTTTTTCAAAAAAGGTTGGCTGATTTGGCGCGACCGTAACTGAGACAATTGTCTATGTCAAACCAGTCAACGAAACCGCTTTTCGCGGATGTCATTCTGCCCCTTGCATTGCGTAGGACCTACACTTATCTGGTTCCGAACCACATGGCGGATAACTTGTCGGCAGGTATGCGCGTGGTTGTTTCGTTCGGTAAAGCAAAGTTGTACACTGCTGTGGTTCGTAAGGTGCACTATACAGCGCCAAAGGATTACGAACCCAAAGAGTTGTTGGAGCTGTTGGATGATCATCCTGTTATTACGGATGAGCAATTCCGGATTTGGGATTGGATAGCCGAATACTACATGTGCACCGCTGGAGAGGTAATGGTTGCCGCATTGCCCGGAGATTTAAAGTTGCAAAGCGAAACAGTGCTTTCTCTCGCTGAAGGAGATGACGTATTGCCTGAAGTGGTGCTTACCGGTGAAGAGGAAGCCATCGTGGAAGCGGTTAGAGGTAATCAAATTACCATTGCCGAGGCCATCAAGGCTAGTGGCTCCAAGTTTGGAATGAAACTGGTTCGTGACTTGGTAAACAAAGGTATTTTGGAAGTACACGAGTCAATTCGAGAAACATTCAAGCCGCGTACTGCCGAGTTTGTAAGATATACCGTTGAGGCTCGCAACGAGGATTTTCTCCGCGCAGCATTTGATGCATTGGAGAAAAGGTCTCCCAAACAATTGGAAATCCTGATGCATTTCATCCGATTGTGTTCGGAAAAAGGTCGTTCAGAAATCTTGAAGCCACATTTGTTGAAGTCTGCGGATGCCTCTGCTGCCTCGTTAAACCAATTGGTGAACAAAGGCGTGTTGGAGGTATTCACTGCTGAAAGCGATTTGCACGCGGGTAGGGGAGCTGATAACGCCCGTAAGTTTGAACTGAGTGCCGATCAACAAATGGCATTCGAAACGGTAAAAAAAGGTTTCTCTGAAAGTAAGCCTGTGTTGCTGCACGGTGTTACATCCTCGGGTAAAACAGAGATTTATATTCGACTCATCCAAGAGCAAATTGATAAGGGTAAGCAGGTGCTGTACTTGTTGCCCGAAATCGCCTTGACTGCACAAATCATTAACCGACTTAAGCTGCATTTCGGCGACAGGGTATTAGTTTATCACTCGCGCTACTCGCCCCGTGATCGTGCAGAAACCTATCTGCGCATGGTTCGGGATGGATTAAATGGTGAGTTCAAATACCCTATAGCGGTTGGTGCCCGTTCAGCTGTTTTCCTGCCATTACGAAACCCCGGTCTCATCATAGTTGATGAAGAGCACGATTCAAGCTACAAACAATCGGATCCCGCGCCTAGATATTCGGCTCGCGACACGGCAATCATGTGCGCAAAGCTTTTCCAATGCAATGTTTTACTTGGATCCGCCACACCTTCATTGGAGTCGTACCACAATGCCTTGGATGGTAAATTTACTTTAGCGGAATTGCACGGCCGATTCGGTGGTATCAGTATGCCCGAAATACAATTGGTTGATTTGAAGGAAGCCTATAAGAAGAAAAAAGTCAAATCATTCTTTTCAACCGACCTACTGGATGCGATTAAATCATCCTTGGAATCAAAAGAGCAGGTGATCCTTTTTCAAAACAGAAGGGGATTCGCTCCTATGATGGAATGCCAGAAATGTTCTTGGTCGCCCCGTTGTGTCAATTGCGATGTATCATTAACCTACCACAAACAATCCGGTCAAAACAAATGTCATTATTGTGGATTCAGTCAGCCTCCACCCAAATCTTTTAAGGCTTGCGGCGACCCTGATATTCGATTGAAAGGTGTGGGCACAGAGCGGATAGAAGATGATATTTCCATATTTTTTCCAGAGGCCAAAGTGGCTCGCTTGGATCTGGATACCGGATCTTCGCGATCAGGATACATGCGGATTTTACATGGTTTTGAAACCGGCGAGATAGATATCCTTGTAGGTACGCAAATGGTGACCAAGGGACTCGATTTCGATAATGTGGGACTAGTTGGCGTGTTGAACGCTGATAATCTGCTAGGCTTTCCCGACTTCCGCGCTGCCGAGCGTAGTTTTCAATTGCTATCGCAGGTTGCAGGTCGTGCCGGTAGGAGAAAAAAGCGGGGTAGGGTAGTGATTCAAACATTTGACCCTACCCATCCAGTTTTGGGATTTGTGGTCAACAACGATTTCAAATCCTTTTACAAATACGAATTGGCCGAACGGAACATTTTCAAATACCCACCATTATTCCGTGTTATAAGATTCAAAATCCGTCATCGTGATTTTAAGACTTTAGTCCGTTTAACAGAGCTTTTTACACGCGATTTGCGCAATGTATTCGGAGATCGGTTGCTTGGTCCAGCAACGCCTGCCGTATCCCGAATCCGAAATTATTACATCCAATATTTATTATTGAAACTGGAGCGTAATAGCTCACCTCAGCAGGTTCGAGAAGCCATAGCAAGGGTTACAGACGAGTTCTTGCAAGCTCCGTCTCATCGGTCATTGTTGATTCAAGTGGATGTGGATCCTCAGTGATTATTCAACGGTTAAAACACCGTTCATAATCGACCAATGGCCTGGATAGGTGCAAACGTATTCATATTCTCCTGGAGGAGGAGCGGAAAAAGTTAACGTTTGTTCTTCTCCTGGTCCCAAGAGTTTTGAGTGTACCAATACATCCGGACTATTTGGAACAAACCCCAATTCCCGACCAGCTTGTAGTCCAGCTAATGCAACTAATTCCATTGTTCCTTTGTGAACAAGCACCCAATTGTGTGGCATTGAAGCATCCGGAGAGGTACTTTTTATGGTCAATTTGATGGTGGTTCCTGCAGAAACCTTCATCGATTTCATATCGAATGACATTTTAGACATGTCCTCGCCCTGCGCTACAATGGTTAACTCAACAATTGGCGTATTAGGGTCTGTTTTGGTGAGGTCGTATGCGGGTCGGTTGGAGGTACTGGTTTCAGTCGTTTCTTTTTTGGATTCACTCGAGCAGGCGATAAAGAAAAAGCAAGCGCTAGATAGGATCAGATTTTTGTAGTTGATCGTCATGATTTAAAGTTTCTGTGATTATGTACGATTAACACACCAACTAGAGTTTTGTTATTTATAGTGGGACGTTTTTTATAATTGCCCTACCTCAAATCACGAATATGCAGATCTGATTATTTTTTAGTTAGGAGGTCATTGATGGTTTTTTTCAGGTTTTCCATTGTATCCGGCCCAATACCTACTGAACTGTATGCGATTTTTGATTCCTGATCAATGATAATGTGCGTTGGATAGGCTGTTACACCATAATCTGTAGCTGTTTTCATCCCGTTGGCAACGATTTTGTATTTGAAATCGTTCTTAACGAGGAATTCCTTGAGTCGTGTTTCATTATTTGTTGCTATGCCTAGGAATACCACGTCCTTCCCTTTGTACATTTCAACCAAATTGTTCAAATCAGGCATCTCCATCACACATGGCTTGCATTCAATGAACCAAAAGTTCAGTACAATAATTTTGCCTACCAGTTGATCGCTGTTGTACTTAGCTCCACTGAGATCGTTCAAGGAGAAAGGTGCGGCTGTTTGTCCCGTAATTTCTTTTTTGACAGTTATATCCTTAGGGCCCTGCTGTTGCATTTGCCTCATCATTTCCTTTTCCTCAACAGTTGCCTTGCGTAAAACAAAGGCTTTTACGTTTTTATCGCTGTCGATATACGGCTCAGGGATATAATCATTCGTCATCATGTATTTCATGAAGTCCTCGCCCATAATTCGAGTCGTATCTCCGATATACATGGGCGTCTCATAAGGGTTCAGCATCAATGGAGTGCCAGGTGCGATATCTCCGGGCTCTGCCTTTTTGAGACCCGACAACGGGTTGTTGCTTTGGCTGAAAAGATTGGTGGAAATTAGCAGGAAGGCAATTAGAATCTGAAATTTGATTTTCATTTTATTCTTGGTTATTGTTTGTGGTCGATTTTCAAGGGTAATTTTAATGTCAAGAAGGATGATGGCAATTGTAAACTTCTTTACTTGAATGTATGCTATAACTCGGAAGCCGTTTTTTCAAGGTCTTGCCATAATCTTTCTTGAGGTACTGGGGCGCTGATTTTAAT
>JBKDSL010000202.1:0-12719 GCA_046340555.1 Bacteroidota bacterium | reverse complement strand
TTGCTGAACGTTCCGGTTCCAGTGTAAGGGGCGGTACCACCCGCACCAACAACAGTTACTGAACCCGTGGCCGCACCGTTACAAAGTGCAGGAGTTGGTGTTGCCGCTGAAGTTAATAGGGTGGGCTCTGCTACTGCAGCGCTCACAACTGAAGTACAACCGTTGGCATCAGTAACGGTGTAGGAGTATGAACCGGCCGATAGGTTGGAGTATGTTCCTACACCCGAATATGGTGCGGTGCCACCCGTAGCACTAACAACCACGCTACCGATGGCTGTTCCATTGCATGGTGTAGGAGAAGCGGAGGCCGCGGTTACAAGTAGTGATGGCTCGGTAACAGTTGCATTTATCTGACTAGAACACCCATTGGCATCGGTAATGAGATATGTATAAGTTCCTGCAGCAATACCTGTAAAAGTTCCGATACCGACATATGGTGCTGTTCCCCCAGAAGCAGTTACAGTTGCGCTTCCTGTGTTGGTTCCGTTACATGATGCAGGTGAAGTTGTTGCATTAGATATTAATAGGGTAGGCTGTGTTACGGTAATGTTACTGACAACGGTGCAACTATTGGCATCGGTTACAATATATGAGTATGAGCCAGCAGTTACGTTGAAGGATCCTGTACCAACATATGGAATGGCTCCACCGTTTGCTGAAATAGATATCGAAGTAGTTCCTCCGAAGCAATTAATAAGTCCAGCAGATGATGTGGCTGTAAGTTGGCTTGGTTGCAATACAGTTGCATTTACTGAAACGGTGCAGCCATTTGCATCAGTTACAATGTATGTATAAGTTCCGGCCGGTAAATTTGAAAAAGTGCCGGCGCCAGTGAAGGGAGCAGTTCCACCAGCGGCAGTAACAGTTACACTTCCTGTGGAAGCACCATTACAAAGTACTGGTGTAGGTGTTGCTGAAGATGTTAGTGCAGCAGGTTCAGTAACGTTAATGTTACTTACAGCCGTACATCCATTGGCATCTGTTACAGTATATGAATATGATCCAGCACTAACCGTGTATGTTCCCGTTCCAGAATAAGGAGTGGTGCCACCATTACTTGAAACTGTCACGGAGGTGGTTCCTCCAAAACATGCAATTGGTCCTGCTGAGGATGAAATGTTCAATAAAGTGGGTTCTGTTACGGTTGCATTTATGGTGGTTGTACAACCGTTTGCATCTGTTACAATGTAGGAGTAAGATCCTGCTGCAAGCCCAGCAAAGCTTCCAGCACCTGAATAAGGAGAGGTTCCCCCGGTAGCAGTTACCACAACACTTCCATCAGCTCCTCCATTACATGAAACTGATGAGGGTGTAGCAGACAAGGAAAGTTGAGTTGGTTGCGATACTGAAATGTTGCTGACTACAGTACATCCATTGGCATCCGTTACTGTGTAAGCATAAGATCCTGCACTGGCTGTAAATGCACCAACTCCCGAATAGGGCGCAGTGCCACCTGAGCCTGTAACATTAACAGTGGTTGTGCCTCCGAAGCAATTGATGTTACCAGCAACAGATGCAGCGGCTAACAATGTTGGTTGGTTGATGTTTACAATCGTTACAGCAGAACAACCATTGGCATCTGTTGCGGTAACAGTATAGCTACCTGCCGAAAGTCCGGAATAACTTCCATTGGATTGTGTTGAGGATCCGTTGAGCGTGTAATTGATTGCCCCCGTTCCACCGGATGCAGACACAACCAATGATCCGTTGGTACCTCCAAAACACGATACAGGTGATGCAGAGGTAGTGTTGATGGTTGGAGCCTGTTGATTGCCTACAGCTACAGGAAATACAACGGTACATCCGTTGGCATCAGTTACATTGATGTTATAAGATCCCGCACCTAAGTTGGTGAACGCCCCCGAGCCGTTACTAGGTCCTCCATTAAGAGAATAGGAGTAACCTCCTGCTCCTCCAGATGCTGATAATGTCATAGAGCCGTTTGATGCGGAGCATGTGGCGTTGATGGTGGAAGCATTTACGGTGATTGGGGTAGGAGCCGCAACCGTAACATTCGAACTAATGGTGCATCCATTGGCATCAGTAGCCGTTATGGTATAACTGCCGGCGGTCAAAGCTGTGAAGGTGTTGGCAGATTGCGCATTTGAACCATTGATGGTGTATTGCAACGGAGCAGTACCTCCAGATATGTTTAGGGTTACACTTCCGTTACTTCCACTACTACATGAGACAGGTGTTGCGCTAGAAGAAGATACAATAGGTCCTGGTTGATTGTTGATGATTACAGGTATCGTAACTGAACAGCCATTAGCATCTGTTATCACCGAGTTGTAACTGCCAGAGGCAATGCCAATGAATGAACTAGAAGGTTGAGATGCTCCACCATTGAATGAAAAGCTATAGCCTGGTGTTCCACCTGAGGCTGTGATGCTTGCAGTTCCGTTTGCTAGTGAACAAGTTGCGGTACTAGTTACCGCGCTAGCAGTAACGGCTGTTGGTTGTGTGATGGTATTAGACAATGTAGCAGTACACCCATTAGCTGTAGTTACAGTAACGCTATAGTTTCCAGCTATCAAATTGGTTAAGGTAGCAGCAGTGGATGAAGATCCAGACCATGTATATTGGTATGGGGTTGTTCCTCCTGAGGCGTTTACCGAAATGGAACCAGTTGCATTACCAAAACACAAAGGATTTGTAATGTTTGCTGATAGTGTTGGGGGTGTTAGAACGCTGATGTTAATGGAAGTTGGATTAGCACATTGTCCAGCGTTCGGAGTAAATGTGTATGTTCCAGACGTGGTGTTGCTTATAGAAGAAGGTGACCATGTTCCTGAAATTGCATTTGTAGAAGTAGTTGGAAGTGCAGATACGCTAGATCCTGAGCAAATCGGCCCAATAGGATTGAATGTGGGAGTTACTGGAGGATTGACTGTAATCGTAGTGGAAGCAGAAGCTGTGCATCCGCAGGAATTAGTAACTGTTAGTGTATAAGTGGTGGTAGTTGTAGGGCATGCAGTTGTTGTGGCCGTATTGGTTGATGATAAACCTGCTGCAGGCGACCAGGCATAAGTATAAGTGGTCTGTCCGCCAAAAGTTATGGACCAACTACTAATGGAACCGGCATCAGCAACGGCATCATCGCCTACCCAAAGGGTCCAAGTTCCATTTGTGGGAGTGCCATTGAGTCCACCAAAGTTGTTGCCTACACCTTGTGGAGTGTAGGATCCTGAAAATGGAGGTGCGCCAGCAGTGATATTTTGCGCTGCTACTGCAGAAAAGCAAGTGCCACTAAAATTGTCTCCGGCACCTCCTATATCATTAACTAGCAAGTAATATTGTCCATTTGGCGCTTGGATGTAGATGTTTAGATCACCAACGTAACCATGCTGGATGTTAAGACAAACGGTTAGTGGTTCGCCTGTTTGCCAAGAGGGATCACAGACGCCAGATACTGCTATTTGATTGCTGGCCCAGGAGCCTCCCGATGATGGCGGGTTGTTGGCTAATCCGACACCTCCATCTGGGATTTTTGAGCAGTTGCTGCTGGAGAAATTGTAGCTTCCAGTAGGAGGCGTGATGCTTGAGGCTAGATTAACGCACGCACCAAGACAAATTGTAGCTGACTGCGGAGTTACAGTAACAACTGGCGGACCTACGTAGGTTCCTGAAAAGGTGGTGCTACAACCATTGCCATCGCTAACACTGAATGAATAAGTTTGACCAGAGGAAAGTCCAGAAATAGTTACATTTCCCCCTGATGCAACCGTATTACTACTAAGTGTGCCAGAACCTGTGTTAGTGAGTGTGTAATTCCCAGAAAAAAATTGTGGATATCCACCATTTATTTCAACAGATACACTGCCGTTACAAGATTGACTGGAATTAAATCGAATTGGATTGAGAAAGGTTACGGAGACTTGGTTTCCTAAATCAAAACACCCGTCATTATTCTGGTCGTGGTTAAGGCTAAAGCTGTTGTCGTTGTCTCCATCATCGGCGGTTATGGGCACGAACACTAATGTATTACTCGATGTATTAGGATTGGCGTATCCCGCAACGGGTGTTAAAGATAAAAGTGGAGAGCAGCTACCACCTGAATTAACATTATATCCTGCTCCATTGGCTGTGGTGAAATCCTGTCCAGTCCAATAGTATCCTGTCCAGTTTGGGTCTAAGTCAGGGTCTGGAACTGTAGGGCCAGGGGAGATGTAAATGGCGTACATCAGCTCCGGAATGCAATTTGGGCAGCCAGCAGGTGGCAATGTGAAATTATTATTGCTTGTGAGATTATAGGATCCATTTGGGCATAACACTACTTGGACGTTACCATTAGCCAAAGTGGTTTGAGTGCCTCCTGTTTGTGTAACGCTGATTGTTCCAGCATTGACAGGGCAACAAGTTGGTTCCGTGAATGTGAATGGTTGAATCAATGGAGCTCCCGCTGCAGAGTAAACCGCTGTAACCGTACACGCTCCTCCATTTCCGTTTGAGGCGGGTAATGACCAATTCAATGGACTAGTGAAAGGGGCATTGAAAACTTGACTACCACCACATGAGTTTGATATAGTTAGGGTGCCTGATGTGGGTAGGCATCCCGTTATCAAGGTTCCAGACAATACATACTGCCCATTCACACAGGCGCCAGGAGTTGCTGTAAGTGTATTGCAACTTGGAGAAGTATAAGTGGCCGGTAGAATGACAGGGGCACCAGCTGAAGAAAAAACCGCACTAACCGAACAGGTAAGTCCGCTTCCACAAATACCCGGTATGGAGTAAGGAATGTTTGTTGGAAATGGAGCATTGATTACCTGGCTTCCACCACAGGAAGTGGTAACAGTTAATGTGCCAGAAGCTGGTGGTGCAGGAACTTGTATCGTCCCATTTAACGTGTAGGTGCCATTCGTACAGGCACTAGGTATGGCTGTAAGTATATTACAATTGGTGGTCCCTGCTCCAGGTTGTCCAGAATTTGTTTGGTTGAAATTGATTACACCTGCTTGATTTGCGAAGTTGGTAATTAGGATCAGGTACCATTGGCCTGCAATCGCATTAGTTATGGTTGCTGTTTCAATTGCAGCCGTTGAGTAGCTGCAGTCAACGATATTACCTGCTGAATATCCGGAACACATGGCAGCTTGGGAGGCGAATGGTCCCCATAACACAAAGTCAACATCAATGGGAACGCCATTGTTCGATTGTTGAGAAATGTTGAAGATAATTTGTCCGCTGCTCGATACATTCATGTAATAGAAAGCAGGATTTGGGGTGGTAAGGCAACATCCATATGCACCCCCTCCACCTAACGATGGCACATTGGTGGTGTTACAATAATCGTAAGAGACACCAGTACAAAATGGATCTGCATTGTTGCAGTTAGCATTGTTAACAGTGTTACAGCTGAAGCTCCTCGCGCAAATTGAAAAACTTCCATTATTGTTATTACCATATTCCCAAAAACGGATGAAAACTGTGGAGCCAGGCGTGAGCCCAGTCGCTGAAATGGAGGACATAAGTCCGTTAGCGCTACCATCGTCATCGCAAGAAACCAGAGTCAGTGAGTTGCATGTACCTGTGTACAACGCCATTCCCCCGTCGGTGATGACTCCAGTATTGGAATCAAATATGATGCTTCCATTGGCAGGTACTACCGCACTAAACCAAACATCACCTCCTAGGTAATTGGCGCAACCTGGCGCCGGAACACTTGCTGAAGCAGTAGCGTTGAGGTTGGTAGATGTAATATAGTTGCAGTTAGATCCAATCGTTAGAGGAGTTGCATTGCAAGGGTCGTCATTTGATGGAGCCTGGGCAATTGCAACTGATTGGGTTAGGATAGGAAAAAATAATGCAAGTAGTAGTTTGTGCATCATATGCGCCTTTTAGTTAATGACTAATGTTTGCTCTATGAAATTCGCAAATATATTGACTTCTTGTAAGGCATTCTTAAGATCAGTCGACTCTTTTATGACGTCTATTTGGATCATAACGCTTTCAAAGCCGTGGTAATTTATTTTCAAAACCCATGGATATTTCGAAAGTGGAGAAAGTTGCGAACTACAAGTTTCCTTCGAATTAACTCCTATGATTTCAATAATGAATGCCTTGTTGATTCCTGAAAGTATGGAGAGGCCTTGCTGTTTATTAGATTCAATTTTGTTTGCTACCTCAAGAGTGAGGCGTGCTTGTGGGGTCTTGGCATACACTTCTTGTTCTATGGTTGCCCGATCATTTGAAGGAGTAGGAGCTTCGTTAATCAGTTGACTGATTTCTTTGGTTGAATTGCCAATTTTGGTTTCTTCCTGTTTGTTGATGCGATTGTATTTTTCTGGACTAGCCGTTTTGAAGCTGTTGGTCTCAGTATTTTGTGCGTATCCAACTTTTACAAAAAGCAAAAACCAAACACAAGTTGTTAATTTCAAAAAAGTGGTTTGGACGTTGTTTTTTTCGAAGACAGAATTGATGGTTTTTTTTTCTCTCATTCAGTTTTGATTGATTTGCATTAAGTTAAATTCAATTCTTTGTAATCCGTGAAAGGGTTTACATAGGATAAAATCAACATAATGATAAGAGTTTGTCATGGTAATTTTACTCATTTGGGCCAAAAACATAAAAATATTTGCCAATTATTATTTTCCACAGCTGTCAGTATGAGGCAATGGAAAAATTGCCACTCCCAATTCATGTTCATACATCTAATTTTATTCTGCTAATTTTCAGCTAAATGTATGATTTAGGTTCCAGTTTTGCTGGGCGGTAAACAATTAATAACATTTAATCGATTTTTAATTTTGCGATATGTTAAAGCTCAAACTCGCTACCGATTCCGCTTGGGTACGTAATGTGGTGGAAAAGAATATCCCTGAAATTCTTACAGATCATGCTTGGTGCGAACAAAAAGCCGCAAGTAATGCCATTTCAATAGTGGTTCGATATCCTCAATATGTCGATTTGGTTCAGGAGATGATACGTCTTAGTCAGGAGGAACTTTCTCATTTTCAATTGGTTTATGATTTGATTGTGCGTCGCGGTTTTCAATTGGGGCGCGAACGAAAAGACCATTACGTGAACCTGCTAATTGGTTTCATGCGAAATGGTGGTACGCCAGCCGAATACCTGGTTGATCGGCTGCTTTTTGCAGCGATGGTGGAAGCCCGTAGCTGTGAGCGTTTCAAGGTTCTGAGTGAAAATATCGATGACCCGGAATTGGCCTCATTTTATCATGATCTGATGGTCAGTGAGGCTAATCACTATACCCTGTTTATCGGTTTAGCCCGTAAATATGCCTCTGGAATGGATGTGGATGCCCGATGGCAAGAGTGGTTGGATTACGAAGGAGAAATCATTCGTGGATTTGGGAAATCAGAAACCGTACACGGCTGATTTCTGCAACAATAACCCATTCGTCGATCTCTTAAGTTGATTTTCATACTTTTGCCGACCATACCTTATCACCATGCCTGTATCTCTCGTAACCGGCGGAGCCGGATTCATAGGAGCCCACGTAACCAATGAGTTGGTCAAGGCCGGGCATACTGTTGTAGTTCTAGACGACTTAAGCGGTGGTTTTCTTGAAAACGTGAACACTGCTGCTGTTTTCGTTCAAGGATCAATCACTGATGCTGAATTGGTCAAATCCTTATTCGAGCAACATAAATTCGATTATGTTTATCATTTGGCAGCCTATGCTGCCGAAGGATTGAGCCACTTCATTAAGCGCTTCAACTATACGAACAACCTCATCGGAAGCGTTATCTTAATCAATGAATCAGTAAAACACAAGGTCAAGTGTTTTGTGTTTACATCCTCCATTGCTGTATATGGCGCAGCTAAACCGCCAATGACAGAAGACACCATCCCGATGCCAGAAGACCCCTACGGTATCGCCAAGTTGGCCGTTGAACAGGATTTGCGTTGCACCCACGAAATGTTTGGGTTGAACTACATCATCTTCCGTCCTCACAATGTTTACGGCGAATATCAAAACCTGGGTGATCGATACCGCAACGTAGTTGGCATCTTCATGAATCAGCTCATGCAAGGCAAATCACTAACCGTTTTTGGCGACGGAAACCAGACCCGAGCTTTCAGTTATATAGGTGATGTAGCTCCCTATATTGCCAATTCGGTAAATGTTCCCGAAGCATATAACCAGATTTTCAATGTTGGTGCCGACCGCGAGTTTACCGTAAACGAATTGGCCCATACAACTATGGAGGCTCTTGATATCAAAGGCGAACTGCGTCATCTTCCAGCTAGGAATGAAGTGATGCACGCTCATTCAGACCATAGCAAGATCAAGCGCGTGTTCGGCACCTCAGAAGCTGTTTCACTCAGCGAAGGTTTATCGAAAATGGCTGGATGGGCACTTCAGTCCGGCATCCGCAAAAGCGCTAAATTCAGCAATATAGAAATCACGGAAAAGCTACCGTCCGTTTGGCTTGAGGATTGATTATGCCTAGAATACTTTTCGTTGTACAGCATCGCCCCGACAGGTCACCGTCACAACGGTTCAGGTTCGAACAATATTTGTCCTTTTTGGAGTCTAAAGGATATCAATATGATTTCTCTTATTTGATCGATGCTTCTGATGATAAGGTTTTTTATGCTCCTGGTAACCTTATCCGTAAGGCATTGATATTTTTCAAAAGCGCTGTGCGAAGATGGAAGAATGTTCGTCATGCATCCGAGTATGATTTGATATTCATTCAACGTGAAGCATTCATGACCGGCTCAACATGGTTTGAAGAACGCTTTTCTAAAAGTAATGCCAAAGTTGTTTTCGATTTTGATGATGCCATTTGGAATCATGATGTTTCCGAAGGCAACAAATCTTTCGGTTGGCTCAAGGATGCATCTAAAACCAGTCGCATCATTGCATGCTGTGATCTGGTAATTGCAGGTAATCAATATTTGGCTGATTATGCATCACGGTTCAATTCCAATGTGATCATCATTCCTACAACCATTGATACCGATGAGTATTTGCCAGCCTCCAAGCCCAATCAATCCGACAAAGTGGTTATCGGTTGGAGTGGAAGCATCACCACCATCAAACATTTCGAATTAGCTATTCCTTTCCTCAAAATACTCAAACAGAAGTACGGCTCGAAAATAGATTTGCGAGTAATAGGTGATAAATCCTACAGCAATCCTGAGCTTGAAATTATAGGAAAGCCATGGATGAAAAAAAGCGAATTGTCCGATCTGTCAGCCTTTGATATCGGCATTATGCCTATCCCCGATGATGATTGGTCGAAAGGTAAGTGTGGTCTGAAAGGTTTGCAATATATGGCAATGTCCATACCCGCTGTGATGTCTCCCGTTGGTGTTAATACCGAAATCATCAATGATGGAGAAAATGGCTTCTTGGCTTCATCTGTAAAAGAGTGGGTGGAGAAACTTTCGATTTTGGTGGAGGATGTGCAACTTCGGAAGAGGCTAGGAGCCAACGCAAGGACAACGGTTTTGGAAAGATATTCAGTGAAATCTCAAAAGGAAAATTATTTCAAGGCCTTCGAATCGGTCTTGTCAAAAAAACAAATAGACAAAAGATGAAAACAACTGCGTTATCACACGTTCACGAGGCCCTAGGAGCCAAAATGGTTGAATTTGCAGGTTACAAGATGCCTGTTTTATACTCTGGCATCAACGATGAACATGAAACCGTACGCACCAAGATGGGCGTTTTTGATGTTTCCCACATGGGCGAATTCATTTTGAAAGGTCCAGGAGCACTCGACTTGATTCAACGAGTTACTAGCAATGACGCATCTAAGTTGTTCGACGGTAAAGTCCAGTACTCTTGTTTGCCCAACGAAGATGGTGGCATTGTTGACGACCTTTTAGTTTACAGACTTACTTCTGATTCATATATGTTGGTGGTGAATGCCTCAAACATTGAAAAGGATTGGAATTGGATTTCTGCTCGCAACAACGGTGGAGTAGAAATGCATAACATATCCGATCAGACTTCCTTGTTGGCTGTTCAAGGTCCATTGGCAGCCAAGGCGCTGCAGCCGTTAACTGGTATCGACTTGGCTTCGATGGAGTATTACACCTTTACTAAGGGTGAATTTGCCGGTTGTCCGAACATATTGGTTTCGGCAACTGGATATACAGGTGCTGGCGGATTCGAGATTTATTTTGAAAACCAATACGCGGACAAAATCTGGAATGCTGTCATGGAGGCAGGTCAACCATACGGTGTGAAGCCTGCTGGACTCGGATGTCGTGACACACTGCGTTTGGAGATGGGTTTCTGTCTGTATGGAAACGATATCGATGACACTACGTCGCCACTAGAAGCGGGTCTTGGTTGGATTACCAAGTTCACCAAAGAATTCACCAATGCTGCAAATTTGAAAATGCAAAAGGAGGCCGGGCTTTCCAAGAAATTGGTAGGCTTTGAAATGGTTGATCGTGGTATTCCACGTCACGATTATCCAGTTCTGGATGCAAATGGAGTTGTTATTGGTAAAGTTACTTCCGGCACCCAATCACCTAGTCTTGGTAAGGCTATAGGGATGGCTTACGTTCCCTCTGCCATGGCTGCCGAAAACTCGGAAATTTTCATCTCTGTACGCGACAAAAGTTTGAAAGCCAAAGTGGTAAAACTGCCCTTTTATAAGCCGTAAAAAGCAAAAGAGATTTTTTGCTGCAACTTTGATAATTTTGCTGCCTGTTTATAAATCATGAAGCGCACCATCGACGTTTGTTTTTCTCCTGCCATGTTACCCATGTACGATTACAAGGGAGCGGTGGTTGTGGTGATTGATGTGTTACGTGCTACTTCTTCTATGTGTGTGGCATTTGAGCATGGGGTTCGCAGTATTGTGCCAGTAGCCACACTCGAAGAGAGCATGTCTTATCGGTCCCAGGGGTTTTTAGTCGGAGCTGAACGCAAAGGTGAGCGCGTCGAAGGGTTCGATTTGGGCAATTCTCCATTCAGTTTCATGGATGAAAGTGTTCGAGGTAGGGACATTGCCCTGACAACTACCAACGGTACGCAAGCCATCAAGGCAGCTGATGGTGCTGCATCCATTGCCATCGGTTCTTTTCTGAATCTGGATGCACTTTGTGAATGGCTGAAAAGGCAAGATCGCAATATCGTGTTGCTGTGCTCGGGATGGAAAAACGCTTTCAATTTGGAAGATACTTTGCTGGCAGGTGCCGTATGTGATCGATTGGATGGTTTGTTCGGCTTCACTGATCACCGTGATGCTGCCATCGCTGCAAAGTGCCTTTACCAACATGCCCAAAATGACCTTTTAGGATTTTTAGAGAATTCATCACATCGTCATCGTTTAGCCAATTTGCAGATTGAGGATGATGTGGCTTTTTGTCTCACTCCAAATCAAACAGCAGTAGTACCTGTGCTATCAGATGGTGCTTTGATCGCAGCCAAGTAGATTTTATTTTTTATTTTTCATGAGATTACATTTTTTATTAATGGCATTTTTATGCCTCAACAATTCACATGCGGATGCTTGGGGATTTCTTGCACACCAACGCATTAACAGAATGGCAGTCTTTTGTTTGCCATCGGAGATGTTTGGTTTTTACAAGTATCACATCGATTATGTTACCGCTCATGCCGTTGACCCCGATAAGCGCCGTTATGCGGTAGAGGGAGAAGCAGCGTGCCATTTCATGGATTTGGACCGATATGGCATGCGGCCATTCGATAGTATTCCACCTCGTTGGAAAGATGCAGTATCTGTTTTTTCGGAGGATTCATTAATGGCTCATGGGATTGTTCCTTGGGCTGTACAACGTACATACTTTCGATTGGTAAATGCTTTCGAGAAGAAGGATGTCGTTGCTATACTGAGATACTCTTCAGATTTGGGGCATTATGTGGGTGATGCGCATGTGCCCCTTCATACCACATCCAATTACAATGGGCAAAAAACCAACCAGCATGGGATTCATGGACTGTGGGAGTCGCGTATTCCCGAACTTTCAATGGAAAACTATGTTTTGCTTGCAGGCAGGTGCGCTTTCGTGGATGACCCGCTTACTCAGGTATGGGAAGTATTGCGGGAAAGCCATTCAGCACTTGATTCAGTACTTTTGTTTGAGAAAAAGCTTACGAGTAACTATCCGGAAGATCAAAAATTCACTTATGAATTGCGTGGCGCCACCGCTGTACGGGTATTTGCTTCTGAATTCACCCGTGAATACGAGCGCATGTTGGATGGTATGGTGGAACGAAGAATGGAGGCCTCTATAAAGCTGACATCATCACTTTGGTACACCGCTTGGGTGATGGCTGGTCAACCTGATTTGAATGCGTTGCTTGATTGGCATCCCTCGCAAGAGGAGTTGGAGAATAGCAAAAAGGAGCAAGAAGAATGGCTCAAGAGGGTGTTGAATGTTCCCGAACATGATCACTGATAATTCAATAATGATATGAATAGAGATTTGAACCCGATTGATTACAATCGCAAAGCCTGGGACGGACTGGTTAGGGCGGGCAATCGTTGGACAACACCTTTTTCATCCGAACAAATTCAAAAAGCCTCGCAAGGAGTTTTGGAGTTGGTACTCACTCCATGTAGGCATGTTCCTGAGAATTGGTATCCCCCGAAAGGTTCTAGGGTTCTTGCCTTGGCAAGTGGAGGCGGTCAACAAGTGCCGTTGCTCGCGGCCGCTGGATACGATGTGGTTTCTTACGACAATTCCGAGTCGCAATTGGAGCAGGATATGAAAACGTCCATTGCTAATGGATTATCCATCCAATGCATACGCGGAGACAT
>JBKDSL010000201.1:0-8823 GCA_046340555.1 Bacteroidota bacterium | reverse complement strand
CCGGATTGTATAACTTGGAACTGGTCTCTGAGGGGCTTGTCTTACAACGTAAGGTGGTTAGGAAGTAGGGGATTTTCCCATTTGAGTGGCAATTTGCCAACATGACGACCATTCGTTAGGATGTGTTGCTTATTTTTGGTCTAATCAAAGACTAAAAATCATGCTTATCCGAAAACTTCTTTTTGCAGCTTCAGTATTTTGCCTGTCAGCCACCAATGCTCGCGCTCAAATGTCGGTTGTTCCATTCGTGCCATCAGTCAGTCGGGTAACCGACATACAGAATTGTGGTGATGACCGTTTGTTTATTGTAGAACAAGTAGGACGCATCAAGATTTCCAATCTTCAAGGTGTATTGAATACCAATACTTTTTTGAACATCCAATCCAAGGTTGGTTCTACGGGAAACGAGCAAGGGTTGTTAGGATTAGCCTTTAGTCCCAACTATGCCACCGACCGCCGATTTTATTTGAATTACACTAACCTGCAAGGCACTACCATCATAGCTCGATATACCACTTCGGCCACCAACCCCGACAGTTGTAGTGCTACCAGTGAAGAAATATTATTCACCATCACACAGCCATACTCCAACCACAATGGTGGTTCCATGCAGTTCGGTCCCGATGGTTATTTGTATATTGGAATGGGTGATGGAGGCTCAGCCGGTGATCCGGGTAACCGTTCGCAGAATTTGCAAAATCCATTGGGTAAAATCCTGCGTATCGATGTAAATACCCCTACCGGATACGCCACGCCGCAATCAAATCCCTACTTAGGCGTGCCAAACACCGACCAACGAATTTGGGCATCCGGCGTTCGAAATCCATGGAGGACCTCATTTGATAAAATCACGGGCGATTATTGGATTGCGGATGTGGGTCAAAATGCTTGGGAGGAGATCGATTATCAACCTGCCGGTGATCTAGGAGGTAACAATTACGGATGGCGTTGCTATGAAGGTAATGCGGCCTATAACACAGCAGGCTGCCAACCCGCTGCCAATTATGATGCTCCTGTACATGTCCTATCACATTCAGGGGGCTCTTGCTCCATCACTGGAGGTTACGTTTACCGAGGGGCGCAATACGCCAACTGGTTCGGTAAGTACTTCTTCACCGACTATTGCACGGGAACCATCCAGTCGCTCAATCCTAACGGAAGCGGTGGTTTTACGACCGCCACCTATGGAACCTTCTCCACCTTCGCTTACACCACCTTCGGCGTGGATCGTTACGGTGAGATGTATATCGGAAGAAACTCCACCGGAGTTTACAAGATTGTTGATGCCAGCTGCCTTCCTGTCGCTTTCATCACTCTCGAAGATACCATCACTGCTTGCGGCACCAACTACGACTTGAAAGCATTGGAAGGCGTGGGTTTCCAATACCAATGGTACTCCAACGGTTCTGCCATTGCCGGTGCCAACGCTGCCGTTTATAACACTGCCACGCCTGGATATTATTATGTAACCGTGGTGAATTCTCAATTCTGCTCGGCAACATCTGATTCTGTCTATGTGGATTTCATCGCTCCTCCCACCATCAACTTCTCCATTTTCCCGGGCCAGGTGTGTGAGGGCTTTCCTACTATCGGTATGATTGGACTTCCTCAAGGGGGCACTTTCTCAGGTCCAGGTGTAAGTGGATCCACCTTCAATCCACAGGTGGCAGGCCTTGGAACGCATAACGTCACTTACACATACACGGATCCGAATACGGGTTGCTCAGCTTCTGGAATTTCTTCAGTAAATGTGAGCCCGCTTCCAACGGTTTCGGTGAGTGGACTGCCTGCACAGGTTTGTGTTTATAATCCACCATTCGCCTTGAATGGCTCTCCTGCTGGCGGTTTGTTCAGCGGGATAGGAGTAAACGGAAATAGTTTTGATCCCGCTGTGGCAGGACTTGGTACCTTCTCGGTGACTTACATCTATGGCGATTCGCTAGGTTGTGTGGATTCAGCCAGTGTAACAGTATTGGTGGACGCATGTGTTTCGGTTCCTGAAATTGGTTCCTTATACGGCATAACAATCATTCCTAACCCCTCGAATGCAAACGAATCGTTGGTTATTCAAATTAAACAACAGGGAGATATTCAAGTGGAAGTGTTTGATGCCATCGGAAAAGTGGTGCATCAATCCGCTCATAAAGTAATCGATTACATCGATCTTCCAATGTCTATCGGCCGTTCGGGCATGTACTTGGTACGAATTACGGAAGTGGACGGAAGCCAACGGACGGCCCGCTTTACGATTCGCTAGTTCCGCCGGTTTCGTAGTTGTTCGATTCGTCGAAGCCTTCGCCCTTCGATTTGGATTTCGTTTTGGCTCTAATCTTGGAAACAAGTCCTTTAACTCGTTCCATCACCTTGGCACCTTCTTCGCCGAATACCTGATTGGCGACTGCAGATCCCAAAGCGGAACCAACGGTCTTTACTACGGGCCCAGCATTTTTAAACAGTAAACCAGATACGGCAGCGCTCAATACCGTTTCCAAAACAGTTCCGACAGCCGTGTTTTTGCCATCGCTGCCTTTCAGAATGGAGCCTGCAGCACTGCGTAGGATTTTGCCAGGTTGAAGCTCGTTGCCCACTTTGGATAAGCTGTCCTTCATTTTGCGCTCGCTTTCGCGACGATCCGCTTCAGCGCGCACAATCTCAGTGCGTAATTCGTATATGTTGGTGATGCGTCGCTTCATGATTCTTGTTTGAATAGCGACCTGATGATACGGTCTGTAAACATGTTTTTAAGCCATCCGTTGCGACCTGTCCAAAAGATAATTGTAAAGAGCAGGTAGGCGCCAGCTACGCATAGGAAGCCGAAGTAGGGACTATTCATTTTTTCGTTGAGCCACAATGCAGCGAACAGACTTAAGAAAATCGCGGATAAGCCAGCGAAGGTGCCAATGATGATGTACACGATCATTGATGCACCCATCTGTGAACCTTTCTCTACGGCTTGTAGTTTGTACAAGTCAACCGTATTCTCGGCGTATGTTTTGAGGTCGTTGATGGCCTCTGTTGCACTTTTCTTGAGTTCTTCCACTTCGAATGTTATTTGTTATCGTGAGCTGCGTTATCAAGTCCCTTTTCAATTTTCTCCAACACTTCGTCAACGGTTTTCTTCAGACTGTCTTTTATTTTTTCGCGTGTTTCCGAGCCTTTTTCAGGAGCAAGCAAGATGCCTGCAACCAATCCGGCAGCGGCACCTGCAACTAAGGCCAATAAAAGTTTTGAGTTGTCGTTCATTTTACGTTCTGCAATAAGTGGAAATACATACTAATCTAACATTCTTTTCATCAAAATATCCGTCTGCTCCTCATCCCCCAATTTGAAAATATGCTTGTCGAAAGTAGTGAATCCATTTTTCTCATAGAATCGGATAGCTCTCGGATTTTGCTCCCAAACGCCGAGCCAAATACAATTCTTAGCATTATCTCGAGCAAGTTGAACGGCCTTTTCAAAAAGCAACTGGCCAACACCTTCGCCGTAGTAGGATGAGGACACGTATATCCGCTCAATCTCCATGGCATCTGGAATTATATTTTAGGTTTGGGCATCATTGAAATTCACCTTGAGGTAGCCTATGATGGAGTCCGATATTTCAGCAATGTAAAATATGGAGTTTTCGTTTAAAACCTCTTGCTCTAATATTTTGATTCCGAATCCCTCATTCAGATACCGAATCATGTTTTCTTCGGTATTGAGATGAGCAAAGGTTTCCTGAAAGGTCGTTTTCGAAATGACTTGCAGTTCGGGAAGTGTTTCGAGTGTTACTTTCCGGAGGGAAACCTGCATATAGGTGTGTTAGGTGAATTGAGGAAGTTAGGCGAAGTTAGGGAAGTCCGGATTTTAATCAACTGACCTTTGTCATGCTCAGCTTAGGGTATAAAACTCTGTCTTTTCGGTATTATGAGCACGAATTACGCCTACGCGGATGAGGTTGACCAGGATACGTGTGGCCCTGCGACGGGAAATGTTGAGCAGCTTGCAGTATTGGGCCAGGTTGATGCGGCCGTTTTTTTCAAGATATTGTAATAGCTCGCGCTCCATGGAAGTGTACTCTATGAGCGTATTTTCATCCTTGCCTTCACGTTTCAGAACATCCAACACCACCTTGCTAGCCAATAACGATTGGTCACCCACACGGATGTAAGCCCACCATTTGCCATCTTCGCCCAAGGCATAATAAGGCTTTTGATTTCCTTTAGGGATGTCGACCTCCAGAATAGTTTTCTTGCCAACCTGCCATTCATGGATTTCCACTTCCAAAGCGGGTTTGCAACAAAAAACCGCGGCTTTTTCCAGCATGAATTTCTCTTCGGCAGGGGCGATGCCCCCGATGGAGCCATTGTCGTTTACGCCCACCAGCAATTTGCCGCCACGATTATTGGCAAACGACACCATGGTTTTGGCAATCTTATGTTCACTACTCACTTCACGCTTGAAATCAAGCACGTCGCATTCACCCCGATCCAATAATTTGCGGATAGGGTAGGGTGGCTGTGCTTGTATTTCGGGCTTTTTCATTTGTTATTCTTACTCTCCAATTCCATCACCAATAGTCCTAGAAACGCTTCCAATGCATCAATGGCCTCTTTCATCTTCCAATCTTTTCGATTGCGCCTTCCGGTCATGTTTGATATGGAACGTAATTGAAGGCTTGGAGTTTTCATCATCGCGCAAGCGTAAAAAAACGCAGCACCTTCCATTGATTCAATGCTTGGTCCATGTTTCTCCATTAAAAGTTTTTTTCTTCGCTCAGTTCCTGTGGCCATGTTAACTGTTATGCCCGGTGATGAAGGTATGGCGCTTAGGCACGATAGTTTTTTCTTGTAACTCGCATACAGTTTGCCGTTCTTAAAGGGTTTTTCATTTGGTGATGCGAAGCCGATTTCAAATCCGTCTAGGATTTTACCATCCGCATCTTCAGCTCCCCAATCGGCAAAACAATCTGCAGTCACCTGCACCACACGAACGGGAGTTAGTTTTTTATCCGATGTTCCGGCAATACCGATATTGATGGCTAAATCGTATTTCTTTTTTGAAAAGGCATTTGCCAAATTCCAAGTGGTTTGATGGATACCTGGGCCGGTAATCAATAAATCGTAGCGCAGGGTGCTCGATAATCCTTTCATTAATAGGGGGTTGCCGATTGAAATTGTTTGTCTGCCTTTGAGTAGAAATTCGGCCTCCTTTAAAGTTGCGGCAACTATCAGAATGTCAGTCATATGATTCGATAAAAGGGGTGTCGGTTATCAGGTTTTCCTGTGGGTCCTATTTGTTACCTTTGCAAACCAATTTAATTGCACCAAAGTTAACCAACTTTTAAACTGATGATTTTAATAACCCGTCGCGAGCGTTTCAATGCTGCGCACAAAGTGTTCCGCCCGGAGTGGGACGAAAAAAAGAACCTCGAGGTTTTTGGCAAATGTTCCAATCCCAATTGGCATGGTCACAATTATGAGCTCTTTGTAACCGTTGCCGGAGATCTAGATCCTGAAACCGGATTTGTAATGGACTTGAAACAGCTTAGCGACATCATCAAGCATAAAGTCATCGACAAGGTAGATCATAAGAACCTGAACATGGATGTGGATTTCATGCAGGGCAAGATGCCTTCCACGGAAGTGTTAGCCGTAGCCATTTGGGAGGAGATTGAAGCCGACATCGCCAAGCACGGCAAGAAATTGTACAGCGTGAAGCTCTACGAAACCGAAAATAACTTCGTCGAGTACCTCGGCAAATAAAAACTCCCATGCACGAAAACGGAGACATCGATTCAGGTTACCGCAGGATAGAGTCCTTTAACGAGGAAACCACCAATAAAATGTCGGAGGCCTATCTAGATGTGTTAAAGGGTATCGGCGAGGACCCCACACGCGAGGGGCTATTGAAAACCCCTGAACGCGTTGCGAAAGCCATGCAGTTCCTCACTCATGGATACAACCTCAACCCGGAGGAGATCCTGATGTCGGCCAAGTTTCGCGAAGAATACCAGCAAATGGTTATCGTGAAAGACATCGAAGTGTATTCACTATGCGAACACCATATGCTTCCGTTCATTGGAAAGGCGCATGTGGCCTATATACCCGACAAACACATCGTAGGTTTGAGCAAAATTCCACGCGTGGTGGATGCGTATGCGCGGCGATTACAAGTACAGGAGCGACTCACTACCCAGATCCGTGATTGCATCCAGGAAACACTTCGTCCTTTGGGCGTGGCAGTGGTTATTGAGGCATACCACTTGTGCATGCAGATGCGTGGTGTTCAAAAGCAACATTCCATCACTACCACATCCGCCTTTACGGGTGAGTTCGAGAAGGACCGTACCCGTAGTGAATTTATCAGTTTGATAGGAAAAGATCATATCCGTTAATTGTTTCTTTTATGAAAGCATTCATTTTCCCCGGACAAGGGTCGCAGTTCCCAGGCATGGGCAAGGATCTTTATGAGAGCAGCGCCGAAGCCAAGCAACTGTTCGAAAAAGCCAATGAAATACTCGGCTTCCGAATTACCGATATCATGTTCAACGGTACCGAAGACGAACTCAAGCAAACCAAAGTCACACAACCCGCTATTTTCCTACACTCGGTGGTTAATGATTTGGTGAACGCCAAGGATCAAAAGCCTGACGCAGTTGCAGGTCACTCATTGGGCGAGTTTTCTGCTCTTGTGGCAAACAAAACGCTCTCTTTCGAGGATGCCTTGAAGCTAGTAGTAGCTCGTGCCAACGCGATGCAGGAGGCCTGTGAAGCCAATCCTTCTACCATGGCAGCCATTCTCGGATTGGATGATGCTAAGGTGGAGGAGATTTGCTCCAACATTGATGGTGTAGTCGTTTGTGCCAATTACAATTGTCCCGGACAATTGGTGATTTCCGGCTCCAATGAAGCCATAGACTTTGCTTGTGCCAAGCTCACTGAAGCAGGAGCCAAGCGCGCGTTGAAACTTCCTGTTGGAGGTGCGTTTCACTCCCCATTGATGGAGCCGGCCCGACAAAAGCTTGCCGCAGCCATTGAGGCCACGCATTTCAGCACTCCCATTTGTCCAGTTTACCAGAACATAAACGCTCTGCCTTGTACCGATCCTGCGCAGATTAAAAAGAATCTCGTGGATCAACTTACGGGAGCGGTTCGCTGGACGCAAACCGTAGAGAACATGGTGGCGGCAGGCATCAACGAATTCACTGAAATAGGTCCTGGCAAGGTGTTGCAAGGACTCGTAAAGAAAATCCACCGCGACGCGGTTACCCAATCATTGTAAACCCATCATCAAAAAAAACATATCGTCATGCAAAACGTACAACAATACATCGCATCCAATAAGGATCGTTTCGTTTCGGAGCTCATGGACATGCTCCGCATACCATCCATTAGCGCAGATTCCAAGTACAAGGCCGATGTGGCCCGCTGTGCGGAGTTTGTAAAAGACAGTCTGATGGCCGCTGGTGCCACCAAGGCAGAGATTTGTCCAACAGAAGGTCATCCCATCGTTTACGGTGAAAAAATCATCGATGCTTCCTTGCCTACGGTATTGGTATATGGCCACTACGATGTGCAACCTCCCGATCCACTCAACTTGTGGACTTCACCTCCCTTTGAGCCGGTAATCAAGGATGGCAAGATTTACGCGCGTGGTGCCTGCGACGACAAAGGACAAATGTTCATGCACGTGAAAGCGTTTGAAGCCATGGACAAAAACGGCGCTTTGCCATGCAATATCAAATTTTTGATTGAAGGTGAAGAAGAAGTTGGCTCCGATCATTTGGGCGCTTTTGTGAAGGCGAATAAGGAAAAGCTCAAGGCCGATGTGATTTTGATTTCCGATACTTCCATGATTGCTAACGACGTGCCATCAATCACTGTTGGCTTGCGCGGATTGAGTTATGTGGAGGTGGAAGTTACCGGTCCGAACCGCGACTTGCACTCGGGAGTGTATGGTGGCGCTGTTCCTAATCCGATTCAGGTGTTGGCGCAAATGATTACTGCCATGAAGGATGAGAACAACCACATTGCCATTCCTGGTTTTTATGATGATGTGGTAGAGATTTCGGATGCCGAGCGCACCGAAATGGCGAAAGCGCCATTCAGTTTGGATGCTTACAAGAGCGATTTGAAGATAGGGGATGTGATGGGCGAAACGGGTTTTACCACCAACGAGCGCACCAGCATTCGTCCAACTTTTGAATTGAATGGCATTTGGGGCGGTTATATTGGTGAAGGTGCCAAAACTGTATTGCCATCGAAGGCATACGCCAAGATCTCCATGCGTTTGGTGCCGAACCAGTCGTCTGAAAAAATCACTCAACTTTTTGCTGATTATTTCAAATCTATTGCGCCTCCTGCAGTGCAGGTGGAAGTTCGTCCTCACCATGGTGGTGAGCCAGTGGTTACCCCAACGGATTCCATCGCCTATCAGGCGGCCAGCAATGCCATGGAAACCACATTTGGAAAGAAGCCTATTCCAACCCGCGAAGGCGGCTCTATTCCTATCGTAGCATTGTTTGAGCGTGAACTTGGTTTGAAATCGGTGTTATTCGGCTTCGGCTTAAACTCTGATGACATTCACAGTCCTAACGAACACTACGGTGTTTTCAACTTCATGAAAGGCATCGAGACCATTCCGCATTTCTTCGCGAATTACGCGGAGATGATGAAGAAGTGATGTGACACGAGGGAACACGGATTTAACGGATTTTATAGATCAACGCGGATTTTTTTATACGGCATTAAATCTGCGTAAATCCGCTCCGCCCTGAGTTTATCCAAGGGTCGAAGGGCTCCGCCCTGAGCTGGTCCGATAGCTATCGGACGAAGGGTTTGA
>JBKDSL010000200.1:0-8830 GCA_046340555.1 Bacteroidota bacterium | reverse complement strand
AGGCAGATGCTCTGAACCAGCTGAGCTATGCTCCCAAAGGGATTGCAAATTTAGACAAACAATACGCCCTTTGCAAATCCCATCATTTCATTTTTAGGCCTGTATTTCAATTATTTGCAAATTAAGCCCAAGGATTCGACCTTTTGCAATGTTTGTTAGGAAGGTCAAATATCGCTTCATCAATACCTCCAACTGCTGAATTAACAGCCGTGATTCTTGAAAAATCATTAAACCTAACTACCACGCCAAAGTCAAACTTCCATTATCTTCAACTCTTAATAAATAGTCTGCAACATTGGTTATCCGCAAGTTATCGCTTCTTACTTTTTTGTTTTTGTCCTTTTTAGGTGAAGGTTTTACAACTGACATAACAATACGAGTAACACCGATTAATACATCTCTAACTTCAGGAGAGGCCCATCCATTCCAAATAAAAACGCTTCGTTTCTATTTATCCGAAATCACTTTCATGAATGGCAAAGACACTGTTTGGACCGAACCTGAAGGGTACAGGCTGATAGACTTAGCTGATTCTTCTTCATTCCATATCGCATCATATGTTCCCGATGGATTTTTTTTTGATGCTATACGATTCAGGCTTGGTGTTGATAGTGTTAGTAGTTCAACAGGAGCCCATACAGGGGCATTGGACCCAGCATACGGCATGTATTGGGCATGGCACACGGGATATGTTAATTTGAAAATCGAAGGCACTTGCCATGCATGCCCTCCACCGAAAAATGATTTTGAATTCCATATTGGTGGCTTTCAAAGCCCATTTAATGCTGAAAGGGTCATTACTTTGAAAGCTAGTAATAATAACCTTGAGATATTTTTTGATCTTGCTAACCTGCTCAAAGAAGCCTTTTCATCAAACCAATTTAGAATAATGACCCCTGGTGCAGCAGCCATGCGGATGGCGGATAATGCTGCAAAATCCTTTTACATTAGACCATGAAAAGAACACTTTTTTTCATCGTGTTATTGGCCTTTGGATTTCGAGCAAGCGATGAGATCAGAGTAAGAAAACCAAAAGGTTGGCCTGATCCAGTTATCAAAAATACTCTCAACAGCCAACAAGTCGATTTGGGCAGGATGCTCTTTTACGATCCCGCACTTTCAGCCAACAACATGATTTCTTGTGCGTCTTGCCATTCGCCCTATAATGCCTTTGCCCACACCGATCATGCGTTGAGCCATGGCATCGATGACCGCATTGGAAAAAGAAACGCACCGGCGCTGATGAACCTAGCTTGGCGAAAAGATTTCATGTGGGATGGCGCATTCCGCTCACTCGAAGAGCAAGTGGCCTTCCCAATAAACCATCCGGATGAAATGGGCTCTTCCATAGACTCCATGCACCTTAAACTTCAATCATCCACATACAGCAATTATTTTTCAGCAGCCTATGGAGATTCCAAAATAACTCCCAACCGGATTTCCCATTCCATTTCAAGCTTCCTACTCACCTTGGTATCTTCCCAATCCAAGTACGATGCCGTGCATCAAGGGAAAGCCCATTTCACCGATCAGGAACAAAAGGGTTATACCGTATTCAAAAATAATTGCAACACTTGTCATCAGGAACCACTTTTCACCACCAGTGGATTTGCTAAAAACGGATTACCATTGGATAACAACCTGAATGACTTTGGCAGGATGCAAATCACAAAACTTGCTAAAGATTCACTAAAATTTCGCATTCCCACTTTAAGGAATATCGAATACACATATCCCTACATGCACGATGGAAGGTTCAAGAGTCTTTGGCAAGTAATGGACCACTATAATCAAGCATCTGATATGATTGACGACAAAGGGCGCATTGTCGATAAATTTCATTTGACTGCAAATGAGAAAGTAGACTTGATGGCGTTTTTGCTTACCCTCACCGACAAGGAATTCCTCTTCAATCCCGCACACGCTTTTCCAAAATCAAACTTCGAAAAACAACTCACAAAAAACAATCATAACTAAAACCAAAAAAATGAGAAGCAGCTTTCAACTCATCACATTTATGCTCATTTCCGGCACAGCCTATGCACAAGGGCCTGAAGTGACCTCATGGCTGTTCAACACCACAGGAGTCAAGGCTAGTCACTATGTACAAGGCAACTCAACCGCCATTCAAGACAACGACTCAGCAAATGTGCAATCGGTTTTGTATTCTGCCAATTGGGTTTACGTTCGCACTAAAGGACTCCCCTCCTATCCCACAGGACCATTCTTGGACGGCAATCCATCATTAGCCACGAATCAAAATGCCATCTTTAAACTTTCTCGTAACCCTGTCCAGAACACCGGAACGGCCACAGCCACCAATGGTGGTAATATCGGAATCTTTTCCAATGGTGTAGCATTGTTCGATTATCGCGATGGTGTAGCTTGGAATACCTCAACGAACTCACTATGCGGAGGACCTGGCAATCCACCCTGTCCTGGCGGACCCACTGCAACAATGAGTTGGAATCGAGATGCAATTCCGGCAGAGCGTGTAGGCTTTGATTGTTCGAAAGGACATCCTGCCATGGGGAACTACCATCACCATCAAAACCCAAGTGCCTTCAAATTAGACTTGAATGTGATCTCCACCATCTGTAACCTGTATGATGCCGATGGTCTGTACTCAATCGACAGCACACAACATTCACCACTCATCGGTTATGCGTACGATGGTTTCCCTATTTATGGTGCGTATGGTTATTATGATGTGAATGGTACAGGTGGCATTGTACGTATGAAATCCGGCTACCATCTGCGTAACATAACCGTTCGTACTACGAGCCCTAACGGACAAACTGTTTCTGCAGGACCTAATGTAAGCACCACCTATCCTTTAGGATACTTCCGTGAGGATTATGAATTCATCGCTAGCACAACACCCGATGTATTGGATGTACACAATGGTCGCTTTTGCGTAACTCCAGAATATCCCAATGGCACCTATGCCTACTTTGCAACCGTTGATGCCAATTGGAACTCCGCTTATCCCTACGTGGTTGGACCTACATTCTATGGAACAAAAACCGGAGCCAAGGTTACGTCTATCACCGAGTCAGTAACACTCTACAATCCTAGCACATCTGGGCTTTCAACACCCTCAATAAATGAAGATGCAGTTCAAGTATTCCCAAATCCTACTGCAGAGTTCATTGCCGTACAAATCCCAGGATTGAATCGAAGCGCAACAACTATCGAACTGTTGGATTTGTCGGGGCGGATTGTTCAAAGTTCGGTTATTAACCAAGGCTCAACCATTTCGTGGGTCGACATCAGAACCTTATATGCAGGAAGCTATGTTATTAGAATCAATTCAGGTAATGAAGTGCTCACTAAAACAGTGGTTGTACAACGATGATTAAATTCAAACTTTTGTGTTCGGATAAGTATTTCGGATATTGAATGATTCAATAGATTTGATTTTTACGCTGATAAAACATTTCAAGGAGCAAGATTCCAACCTCAAATTCAAATGAAAAAAAGTAAAATCCAATTAGGTTTGCTAGGCGCCATACTTTGCATGGTTTTCAATTATAATGCAAGTCGAGCCCAGGCATTATACTTCCCTCCAATCGGCAGTACTCTATGGGACACCATATCCCCTAACACTTTGGGTTGGTGCCAAAACAATATCGATTCTCTTTACCAATTCCTCGATGTGAACAACACCAAGGCCTTTATTCTGCTGAAGGACGGCAAAATAGTTTTGGAAAACTACTTCGGAGGATTTGCTCAGAACGACCCGTGGTATTGGGCCTCCGCTGGAAAAACCGTAACGTCCTTTATTACCGGCATTGCCCAACAGGAAGGTTATTTGAGCATTTCAGATACTACATCCGATTACCTTGGACAAGGTTGGACCAGTTGCCTGCCATCACAAGAGGAAAAAATAACCATACGCAACCAATTGACCATGACTTCTGGTTTAGACGACGGCGTAGCAGACCCTTATTGTACGATTGACACTTGCCTAGTGTATTTGGCAGATGCCGGCACAAGATGGGCATATCATAACGGCCCTTACACCTTACTCGATCAGGTAATTTCCAATGCCACGGGTGTTACACTCAACAATTATACTAGCCAAAAACTACTTGGCCCCACAGGTATGTCGGGAGCCTTTCTACCAAGCGGATATAACAACGTTTTTTACAGCAATGCCAGAAGTATGGCAAGGTTCGGATTGCTTAATTTAAACCGAGGTGTTTGGAATGGCAACACCATAATGACCGATTCGGCGTACTTCAATCAAATGACAAACACGTCGCAAGCTCTCAACCCCAGCTACGGATATCTGTGGTGGCTCAATGGAAAATCGGGATTTATGGTTCCCGGAGTACAATTCTTGTTCAATGGATACTTCAATACAGATGCTCCTGCGGATATGTTTGCCGCGCTAGGCAGTAACGGGCAAATGATAAACATTATTCCATCTCAAAACATGGTGTGGATCAGAATGGGCAATGTCCCCTCCTCCGTCCAAGTCCCTTACTTACTTAACAATGAGATTTGGAAAAAAGTCAATTTGTTGCCATGCAACGTCGGCATCCCGAATGTGCCAGCGGCGGCTGTTCTGAATGCTAATTTCAATGTGTTGGATGGCGAGATCGAGCTTGTATCTGTAAATACCCCGCTGTTTTTCAGGATATATGACAGCAAAGGAAATATCATGGGTTTATCAGATAACCGCAAAACGATAACGACCATTGGTTTTACAAATGGGGTTTACTTGGCCGAGGCAGTCTTTTCTGACGGAACTAGACTAGCCAAAAAATTTCTAGTCGCATGGAATTGACTTTGACCAAAGGTTAATCATTAACTTTGGGTCATGACCACTCCTTCGGTTCGCTTCGTTAAGTTGATCTTACTTACGCTCTTGATAGGGCTGAATCCTAAAATTGTGTTTTCACAATCTATCGAGATCTCAGAACAAGCCATTGATGAATTCTCGCTGGGCTATACCAAAATTATCGGTTTTACCGAATCAGGATATTTCATTTTATCGGCGAACAATGGTTACGATGTAAGCGGTGAACGTGTTGGTTTCAAAAGTCCGAAATACAAGTTGGGCTTTGTCGGAAAAGACCTGAAGTTGGCTTGGGAGAAACCTGTCGATTCCAGAGTTGAAAACGGAATTGTAAGAATGGTGTCTTTCCTGAATGAAAAAGCCATGGTTCTTACCTCCACTTGGAGTAAAAGCACATCTAAATTAACATACAGTGCCTTTTGCATAGATGAAAAAGGAGATTTAAACGGCGAATGGAATAAACTTTCCGAAATCGAATTCAAAAAAGAACCATTGTACTTTGGTTCATCAACGAGCCTTCGAAAAGAGCGCTTTATGATTTATGCCGCGGCCGAAGTTGAATCAGGCATGCAACTTTCCGTATTGGTTTTTAATAAGGAAATGGAAATCGTCACCCGAACCGAAGAAATGGTTCGTCAGCCCACCAGAAATTTTTCAATTGAGCAGTGTGCTGTTTCAGACTCAGGAAAAGCCATCCTTTTAGGCCTAAGAACCGAAAAACAAAAAGCACTTTCCTCAAAACGCGATAACACATGGTATGCTTATACTTTTTCAAATAATCGAATAACTGAAATGCCTTTGGGAAGAGGCCGAGATGTTACTTATTTAAACCTTGTTATCGATGAGTTCCGTAACGAGGCGGTATTGACAGGTTTTTATTCAGACAAGGAATCCTTTGTTGGAGCAGGTATTTTGCACGGGCGAATGAAATTGGAGGGAGACACTACCATACTGAGTCAATATATCAGCATCGATGCATCTCAGAATCTCCGGCTCAAAGGCGCTCGGAATAATGGGGAGAGTGGTGGGCTGGCAACATTTCCTGTTCGAAAAACCATTCCACGAGGAGATGGAGGCGTTGCCATAATTGCAGAATCCGCCTACACCACCGAATACTCGTATTTCGATTCCTTCAGCCAAACCTACACCCGAAGACTTGAATATAATTTCGGCGACATAGTTGTTTTCTCCTTGAGCAATGTAGGCAATCTACAATGGAGCGCTTCGGTAAACAAAGAACAGTCGTCTATGGACGATGGAGGGATTTTCTCGTCATATTGTTTGTTGGTTGGTAGTCATCGACTCGATTTCCTTTTCTCCGAACCCATTAGCAAGAAAGCGAAGGTGCTGCGTGGAACCGTTTCGCACCAGGGTGTCCCTGACAAGGTAGTGCCCATTCAACTTCCCGAAGGAACCTTGCTTTTATCTGAAGGGGGCAAACAAGTCTCAGAAAACAGCGTTGTTATCCCGGCACTCATTAAACGCAAGCTGCATCTGATACGATTTTCGAATCCCTAAAACCATCACACAAGCATGGTTCGAATAGCAATCGCCTTCTTGAAGCATTTTTTTGCATCCGTAAACGAACACGGGGCGCATTCGCCATTCCTATTCAAGTTGCTAACACAAGGTATTTACAATAAGAAAAGCTACCCGGAAACCGAGGCTATTGAACGCATCCGCAAACAACTGAAGGTAGACCATACATGTATTCAAGTAACAGATTTGGGAGCAGGAAGTGTTGTAGATGGAAAAGCTAAAACTCGATCCATCGCCTTCATCTGCCAATCGTTTGCCAAGAGCCCCAAGTTGTGTATTGTACTGCATCGAATTACTAGGCATCTGCAGCCCGATAATATTCTGGAGCTTGGAACATCTCTTGGAATTAGCACCATGTATCTGGCCACCGCTTACCCAAGTGCAAATGTCATTACCATTGAAGGCTGCCCCAATACTGCTGCACGGGCTAGGGATAACTTCTCAATTGCAGGACTGGATAATGTCGAATCCCTCGTGGGCGACTTTGACGATATACTGCCATCTGTTTTGAGTCGAACAAACAACTTAGGTATGGTTTACATAGATGGAAACCATACCTATGAGGCCACAGTTAGATACTTCCATGCACTACTTTCAAATTGCGGAAACGAAACCTGTATAATTTTCGACGATATACATTGGTCGTCGGGAATGGAAAATGCTTGGAAGGAAATCTCCAATCATCCCAAAGTAACCATGTCATTAGATCTTTTCTATTTGGGAATCGTATTTTTTGATTCCCGTTTATCCAAAGAACATTTCAAAATCCGGATTTAAAGGCCTTTCAACAGCATTAGTTAAACTTTACAAAGGCACAGGTGTTTTGATTTCCTAAAGCGCAGTAATTACATACCTTTACCCCATGGAACCATTGATTGTATTGAATGACATTTCCCGCCGTTATACGGTTGGTTCCGAAGTCATATACGCGCTTCGTTCGGTTTCCACTACCATTTATAAAAACGAGTATGTGGCCCTTATGGGATCTTCGGGTTCTGGCAAATCCACGCTTATGAATATCCTTGGCTGTCTGGATACGCCTTCTGGCGGTGAATATACCCTCCGAGGCATCCGCGTAAGCGAAATGTCAGACAACCAACTGGCGGAAATCCGCAACAAGGAAATTGGCTTTGTGTTTCAAACATTCAACCTACTACCCCGCTCCACGGCGCTTGAAAATGTGGCTCTGCCATTGGTTTATGCTGGAATTGGCAAGGAGGATCGCGATCAACGCGCTCTAAAATCCTTGCAAGATGTTGGATTAGGCGACCGAGTAAAGCACAAGCCGAATGAATTGTCGGGAGGGCAACGCCAACGGGTAGCTGTAGCACGTGCATTGGTCAACAATCCTGCTATCATTTTAGCTGATGAGCCCACCGGTAACCTTGATTCCAAAACCTCGGCTGAAATCATGATGCTGTTTGAGGAAATTCATCGCAAAGGGAATACGATCATCGTAGTTACCCACGAAGAAGACATAGCTCGACATGCACACCGCATAATTCGTTTAAGGGACGGACTGATTGAGTCCGATCTGGCCAACGACCGAATCACCCGTGCATCATTGCAAAAAGAACCAGCTTAAAGGTCATGCGTATTTATACCAAAACCGGCGACAAAGGAGAAACCTCGCTCATTGGAGGCACTAGGGTGCCCAAACATCATGTGAGGATTGAAACCTACGGAACCGTTGACGAATTGAATTCATTCATCGGAATGGTACGCGATTTGAATATTGATGATTCTCGCCTTCATCATGTTCTAGGTGAGATACAAGACCGGCTTTTCACGATAGGCTCGCAACTCGCCGCCGATCCCGAAAAATCACGAATGAAACTTCCCGAAATCAAGGAAGAAGATATAAAACTATTGGAAAACGAAATTGATTTGATGAATGAGGCGTTGCCTGAACTGACCTCATTCATATTACCAGGTGGCCATCCCCACTCCTCCTGGTGCCATTTAGCACGATGCGTTTGCCGTCGCTGTGAGCGACTGGTAAGCCAGTTATCGGAATCCGCTTCGGTCAATCTACTCATTTTGCCCTACTTAAACCGGTTGTCGGACTACCTTTTTGTGCTTTCAAGATTTACTCTTAAAAAACACGCTTCTGCCGAAGTCCTTTGGAAACCAAGGGATTAACTTTTGCGATTGAATTGCATTTTGGGATGCTGTTTCATTATTTTTGCTAACCTTTTCAAAAAATCACATTTTCTAACCGAATAAAAATTTACACTATGTACTGGACCTTAGAGCTTGCATCACATTTGGAAGATGCCCCCTGGCCTGCTACCAAAGATGAACTCATTGACTTTGCAATACGTTCTGGAGCTCCCTTGGAAGTTATTGAAAACCTTCAGGAATTAGAAGATGAAGGCGAGGCTTATGAAACCATCGAAGAAATCTGGCCTGACTATCCAACAAAAGACGATTTCTTCTTCAATGAAGATGAATATTGAATCAATAGGAATAAAAAAATCCGGA
>JBKDSL010000199.1:0-19805 GCA_046340555.1 Bacteroidota bacterium | reverse complement strand
CTCCATGATACCGGATTTGATGGTTTGGATTTCATCGCCTGCCTCGGGCACCAAAACAACAACTGTATGATCAGCCAAGGCGGCAATCTCTACCTCGCTCTGACCCACACCTACGGTTTCAACCAAGATCAAATCAAAAGGCGCTGAGCGAAGGATATCCACCACTTCAATGGTGCGCGCTGATAAGCCTCCCAAATGTCCCCTGGTTGCCAATGACCTTATGTATATGTTGGGATTGTTGAAGTGTCCCGTCATTCGAAGTCGATCGCCTAACAATGAGCCGCTGGTGAAAGGGGAGGTAGGGTCTACTGCCAGTATGGCGATTCGAATGCCGGGCTTTACCCGTGAAAGGTGGTGGATTATTGCGTTTACCAATGTGCTTTTCCCTGCACCTGGAGGGCCCGTAATTCCAATTACCGGTACCGAAGGGTTTGGGCTTAGGGATGAAAGCAGATCAAACGCCTCGGATGCATCATTCTCCACAATGCTGATGCTCCTGGCCAATGCCCGTTGGTCGCCTTGCGACAAATTCGAAACAAGTGCATTTATATCCGCCATGATTCCACGAAGTTACAACTATAGAACAAATGCCCTTGCCAGTCGTTCGGAATCCGTTAATTTGCAAGACCTATGGAGAAGCTTTCTGCAGCCATCATTACCTTCAACGAAGAGCGTAACATCCGACGTTGCATAGAAAGTCTATTGCCAATAGCCGATGAAATTGTGGTGCTCGACTCCAACTCCACCGACGGCACCCGATCCATTTGCGAAGAGTATTCCTTGGTGCGGTTCCATGCTCAGCCATTTGAAGGCCACATACAGCAGAAAAATGCTGCGGCAGCATTAACCGCACACCATTTGGTTTTATCCTTGGATGCCGACGAAGTCATATCAGAGGAGTTGAAATTATCCATATTGGAAGTCAAGCAAAACAGGAAATTCGATGGTTACACCATGAATCGATTGACTTCCTATTGTGGAAAATGGATTCGGCATTGTGGTTGGTATCCTGATCGCAAGATTCGTCTTTTCGACCGTCGCAAAGGTGCTTGGGGAGGAGTCAATCCACACGACAAATATGAGTTGATGCAAGGCGGAACACAAGCCCATATCAAAGGTGATATTCTGCATTACAGTTATGCCTCCTTCGAGGAGTTGCAGTTACAGACCGACAAGTTTGCGAAGCTCGGAGCTCAGCACTTGTTTGAAAAAGGTCGTGGCTCCGCATGGGTGAAGCTTTTTTTCAGTCCAACAGTCAGGTTTCTTCGAGCGTACTTTTTCAAGCTTGGTTTTTTGGATGGAGTAGCAGGATTCACCATTTCATGGTATTCCGCTGTTGAGTGTTTCAGGAAATACAATTACTTGCGCAAAAGGGTTTTTGAATCTCAAAGCTGATACTCCGTGGCTATATTCAAAATACCCGAGCAGGTTGCTACCATTGTTTCGCTGCTGCCCGATGATCCCGGCATCTACCAGTTCTTCAACAAAGAGGAGACAATCATTTATGTTGGCAAGGCCAAGAACCTCAAGAAAAGGGTGTCGAGTTATTTCAACAAGGAGCATCACGACAGTGGCAAAACCGAAATCCTGGTAAGGCACATTGCCGATATCCGATACATGGTTGTTGAAACCGAAGAGGATGCCCTTTTGCTGGAGAATAGCTTGATCAAAAAACACCAGCCCAAATACAATGTCCTGCTAAAGGATGATAAAACGTTTCCTTGGATCATCATTAGAAAGGAACGCTTTCCGCGGATATACTACACACGCAAGTTGGTGCGCGACGGGTCCGCATATTTCGGCCCGTATACCAATATGAAAATGGTTTATGCCATCATCGAGTTGGTGAATGGCATTTTCAAATTGCGCAACTGCAATTTGGTGCTCAGTGAAGAGAACATATCCAAGAAGAAGTTCAGGGTTTGTTTGGAGTACCATATCGGAAATTGCCTAGGACCTTGCGAGGGTTTCCAACAAGAGGACGAATACAATGAGTCCATTCGGCAAATCCGTGAGGTTTTGAAAGGCAATATCCAATCTGTGATCTCTTATTTGGAGGAGTTGATGATGCGGCATGCGCAGGTTTTGGAATTTGAAAAAGCGCACGGCATCAAGGAACGTATCGCTTTGTTGGAACAATACCGAAGCAAATCGGTGGTGGTGAGTCCTACGGTACACAACGTAGATGTGTTCACCATAATTGACCGTGACAAGTCGGCATTTGTGAATTTCCTCCACATCAGCAATGGTTCCATCATTCAAACCCATACCGCTGAATTGAAGAAGAAATTGGCGGAATCTCCTGAGGAGCTATTGTCCATAGCCATTAGCGACATCCGCATTCGCTATGCATCGCAATCCAAGGAAATCATCACGAACATCGAGCCACAGGATGAGATCCCTGGAGTAGCCTATGCCATTCCTAAGATTGGTGACAAGAAACATTTGGTTTCACTTTCGGTAAAAAACCTGATGTATTACATCCGGGAACAGGAATTGAAGCACGACAAGCTCGATCCTTCACACCGGGTTGACAGGTTAATGAATCAGATGATGAAGGATCTTCGATTAACGGAGCAACCACGGCATATAGAGTGTTTCGATAACTCCAACTTCCAAGGTTCTTTTCCGGTGGGTGCCATGAGTGTTTTCCGTGATGGCCGTGCTGCTAAGTCGGAGTACCGTCATTTCAACATTAAGACTGTAACAGGTCCTGATGATTTCGCATCGATGGAGGAAGTGCTCACGCGAAGGTATTCTCGATTGATGGAGGAGGGGGGAACCCTACCGCAACTTATTGTTGTGGATGGCGGTAAAGGGCAATTGGGCGCAGCGGTCAAGGCGCTCGACGCCTTGGGCCTTTATGGTAAAACCGCTGTGATTGGTATTGCCAAGAAATTGGAGGAGCTTTATTTTCCAGGTGATTCGGTTCCTGTATATCTGGATAAAAAAGGGGAAACGCTTCGCATAATCCAGCAGCTTCGCGACGAGGTGCATCGGTTCGGAATCACGCACCATCGGAACCGGCGGAGTAAACAGTTTACCGGTTCGGAACTTGCAACCATCAAAGGAATCGGAGAAACCACCGCGATGGATTTACTCAGGCATTTCAAATCCGTAAAGAAAGTTCGAGAAGCGGGATTGGAGGAACTAGTCGAGTTGATAGGCAACGCAAAAGCCAAGCTAGTCTATGACCACTACCATCCTGAACAGGATTGATATATTGATCAATTAAGAGGACGCGATTCCTCGCCAAGTACTTTTTCCTTACCAAAGCGGTCTACTTGCATAATGCGGTAGCCAATAGTGGTAGTTTGCGGATGGGAATCAAAAAAGACGTAGTCGCAAATGGATTTTCCACTGCAATCATCTTTCGCATACCCTGCGGTGGCCCATATATCACCTCCATTGGTGCGTTCCAAGCGAAACAGGTTGCAGTTCTCGTTGCGTCCTGATTTCCAAATAACCTTAACCTTGTCTCCAACGTTCATCACCTGCATGAATGGTTCAAAGTTTATGGGTACCTCTTCTAAAGCTTGTTCCTTATCATCGATTTTGCTGACCACCTGACATAATTCCAGATATCCTTTTTCCAAGGATATGTATTCATCAGGCGAATCACAAACCATTGCCGCCCTCATGGTGACTTTGCTTCCAAATGGAACACTGATGGAGTCTGATATTCGAATGCTATTGGTGTTGGGTGTGGCTTTTACGGTTATGGTTTTAGTAATCACGCCATTTATTCGAAAATAAATCCAGACAAAATCGCGAGTCTCCAAATTGGCTGAGCAATCGAATTTCGCGTCTACATGCAGTAACGCTGATCTGCCTTTTTCATTCCATCTGATAGGGAGTGCGTTTGTTTGCACGGCGGCTGCTTTTCCATTGGCTGTAATTTTTGTTTCTGATGATTCGCGGCTAACGACATAATGACTGTTCTTGTCTTGAGGATCGAAAACATACAAGCTTGAGCAGTTTTGTGATGTGGCAGATAAGCACGATCCCAAGCCTATTAAGATCAATATAAAAGTCTTCATTTTTTAATTCAATTGTTTGGGATGGACTTCTACGGCATTGATATTTAAAAGGTTTCCAATTCCACTTTTTCTCGCTCATTATCAGCACAATTCGTGTATAATTTCATTAAATTCGCAGGTATGCGTGGACAAATTGCCCATTTTGGATTCAGGTTAGAGAAAAAGACTCTAATGGTTCTGGTGATGCTATTTGTTTGTGTCCCTTTTGTGAATGCCCAGTTTTATCAAGGTTATCAAACCACATTTGGCAAGAACCGAGTTCAGTATCAGGAATTTCTTTGGACTTTCTACCGATTCAAGAATTTCGATACTTATTTCTATGTAGGTGGCAAGGAGCATGCCCGCTTTGTTGGTCAACATGCGGATAAGGAAATTGAGCGAATAGAGCAGCTGTTTGATTTCAGGTCTAGCGGTCGAATCCAGTTTATCATTTTCAACCGCTACTCCGACATGAAGCAGTCGAACATTGGGCTCGAGGGCGAAGAGGTAACTGGTAATACAGGCGGACTCACGCGTGTTATCGGAAACAAGGTTTTGATTTATTTCGATGGAGATCACGGACATATGTTGGAGCAAATCAGGGCTGGTGTAGCTCAGGTGCTGTTTCATCAACTCATGTACGGTGGAAATTTCCGGGACCGTATCCAAAGCTCGGTTCTACTTACCATTCCAGCATGGTTTGAGAGGGGACTTATCGCTTACATCTCCAAAGGATGGGGGGCTGAGCAGGACGATATTCTCCGTGACGGATTCAGTCGTAACAACAAACTTCAATTCAATCGCATGCCTGAAAATGAGGCGGAGTTTGCTGGACATTCAATGTGGAATTACATCGCCAACACTTACGGTCAAACATCCATATCAAATCTGTTATACATGACACGTGTCAATCGCAGTATTGATAATGGTTTTTCCTTTGTGCTTGGAATGAATCTCAAGAGGCTGATGCGCAGTTGGCATGATTACTATGTCAAATATTATGAACATGACAGCATATTGTTCTTAAGTCCCGAACGTAAGGAAATAGTGAAAGCTAAATCGGGAAGGACTCACGACTTCATCCGTTTAAGTCCCGATGGCCGCACGGTGGCGTGGGTAACCAACGATATCGGAAAGTACAAGGTTTTTGTAAAGGATTTGGAAAGCGGTAAACGTAGGAAATTGCTGAAAGGTGGATATAGGACTTTGCAGCAAAAACCAGACCGCAGCATCCCGGTTTTGGCGTGGCATCCATCCGGACAATTCTTAACGGTTATGCGTGAGCATAAGGGGTTCATGTGGATGGAGTATTATCATCAAGACCGTAAGAAAAAGCGTGAGCGTAGCAAGTTCCTGTATTTCGACAAGGTGCTTCAAATGGCTTATGCCCCTAACGGACAAGACATAGCGATGTCCGGGATTCAGAACGGTATGACCGATGTATACGTTTACAATACTCGGAGCCGCACGGCTACCAATCTTACTCGCGACTTCCACGATGATCTGTTTCCAGCTTTTTCAAGTGACGGAAAAACGATTTACTTTTCTTCTAACCGCGATAATGACACTTTAGGATCTACATCAGGTAGGATCATCCGAGGCAATAACCAATTGGACCTTTTTTCTATTGGTTATCCCGCTGTTGATTCTGTTTTAACACGAATTACATCCACACCCTTAGCAAATGAAACATGGCCCTTGTCTGCTGATTCTGGGCGGGTATATTATTTGAGTGATGAATCAGGTATCTCAAATTTATATTTGGCCACCATCGACAGCGTTTTGGCTTACGTGGACACAGCAGAGCACTATAAGCCTGTTGTTGTAAATATTGCTCAGTCTGATTTGTCGGTTGGGGTTACCAGCCACCATGTTGCTCGTGGCAAATATGTGGAAAGCTATTTTGATGATGGTAAATTTCGTGTCGGTTACCGCGATTTACCAAAGCCTGTTTTGATTGATTCAATCAGGCCTAAGATCACCCAGACACGCAAGCTTGCTGCCGCAAAAATATCCAGACAGTCCGTAGTTAAATCTAATGAACAACCCAGGCAAGAGCAAGCACCTATATCTGTCCCACAGCAGCCTGCTACACCTAACACCGATACATCCAAGATTGATATCGATAATTATGTGTTTCAATCGGAGTTTCGAAAAACCGACAAGGCTCGTAAATCCGATCAAACTACAATTGTATCCAATCCTAAAAAAGACAGTACTGTATTTGTTCCACCAACAATTTCCAATAATGTGGTCTTGCCAAAAACGCAATCCAGTGAACAGGATTCTTTCTGGTTGCCTAAGCAAAGAAATTATGATCTGGCTTTCTCTACAGATTATTTTGTAACGCAGCTCGACAATAGTTTGCAGAATTCCACCTATCAGGCATACACTGGCGGTGCTTTTTATTTTGATCCGGGCCTTAACGGACTACTCAAAGTGGGTGTTTCTGATTTGATGGATGACTACAAAATGTCCGGTGGCGTACGTTTGTCAGGCAATCTGAATTCCAACGAATACTTCCTTGGATATGAAAACCTCAAGTATAAATTTGATAAATCCTTGGCGTTTTCCAGACAGGCACGGGAATATGTTGATGGATTCAATTATTACAAGGTACACACGCACGAGGGGAAATGGATTTTGAAGTATCCCTTTAATGATTTGGCCTCTTTACGTGGCTCGGTATCGTTACGCACCGATCGGGTTGTAACGTTGGCAACCGATTATGTAACACTCAGCGAACCCACGCGTCATGACTATTGGGGAAGTGTGAAGATGGAGTACGTTTACGATAACACTTTGAATAAGGGATTGAACTTGCTTAACGGTATACGATATAAGTTCTTCGCGGAGGGATTCAGGCAGATTGACAAATCGAAAACATATCTTGGTGTGGTTGGACTTGATATCAGGAATTACCAACCAATCCACAAACAAATCATTTGGGCAAGTCGCTTAGCAGCGAGCTCCTCGTTTGGCGATCAAAAAATCGTGTATTATCTGGGATCGCAAGATAACGCAATCGTCCCCTCCGACATATTCGATTATTCCATACCGGTTAACCCGAACCAGAACTTCGGTTTTCAGGCTATTGCCACCAACTTGCGTGGTTTCATCCAGAACATTCGCAATGGAAATAATTTTGTGCTGATGAATAATGAGATTCGTGTTCCGGTGTTTCAATATTTGTTAGGCAAGCCGAGTCGATCAGACTTCATCCAAAACTTCCAACTAGTTGGATTCTTCGATGTAGGTACAGCTTGGGATGGCAAGGATCCATACAGCAAAGACAATTATTTCAATACCGAGGTGATTGGTGGTAATCCGGTAACAGTAATATTGGATAGACAAGTGGAGCCGGTTGTTGCGGGCTTCGGTGGAGGTCTTCGCAGTAGGCTGTTCGGGTATTTTTTACGGGCTGACTGGGGTTGGGGGTATGAGGATGGTGTTGTGCGCGACCCCGTATTTTACTTGTCTCTAGGACTTGATTTTTAAATTTTCAAATAGAACAAATCAGTAGCATCAAATAGAATCGATATGGAATCCGGTATCAAAGAAAAAATCAAATCACTGTCGGAGCAACACCTCGAAGAGGCCATAGCTGTGCGCCGCCACCTGCACATGCACCCCGAGCTTTCATTTCATGAATTTGAAACTTGTGCATATGTATGGGATCGTTTGGATCAAATCGGCGTCACCCATAAGAGGAAGTTAGCCAACACCGGAATCGAGGCGTTGATTCAAGGTAAGAATCCATCTTCTCGAACAATCGCTCTGCGCGCCGACATGGATGCGCTACCGATACTCGAGCAAAACCAGGTTCCATACAAATCGATGAATGAAGGTGTCATGCATGCGTGCGGACATGATGCCCATACAGCCTCGTTATTAGGGGCGGCATTTATTTTGCAAAACATTCGTGGCGATTTTGAAGGAACCGTAAAGCTGATTTTCCAACCTGGTGAGGAGAAGCTTCCTGGCGGTGCATCCATGATGATAAAGGAGGGTGTTTTGGAAAATCCGAAGCCGGATGGCGTAATCGGTCAGCATGTGATGCCTTTGATAGATGCGGGTAAAGTCGGTTTCCGCAGCGGAATCTATATGGCTTCAACCGATGAAATATATTTGAAGGTTAAAGGTAAGGGCGGGCATGGAGCTATGCCCCATTTGAATGTTGACCCTGTGCTGATAGCATCCCAGATATTGGTTTCATTGCAACAGGTTGTTAGCAGGCATGCCAATCCTACCATGCCTAGTGTTTTATCCTTTGGAAAGTTCATAGCAAATGGTGCCACCAATGTTATTCCCAACGAGGCTTATTTGGAGGGCACATTCAGGACTTTGGATGAGCAATGGCGCGCTGATGCGCATACTAAAATCCGCGGCATTGTAGAGTCGATTGCTACCTCCATGGGAGCTACTGCGGAGCTTGAGATAAGAAAAGGCTATCCAGCATTGTACAACGAACCCGAATTAACCGCAAAGGCCAAGGCTGCAGCTGTTGAATATTTGGGAGGTGAAAATGTGGTTGATTTGGATATTTGGATGGCAGCAGAGGATTTTTCGTATTATTCACAAGAGGCTTCCGCTTGTTTTTATCGCTTGGGAACACGCAACGAATCACGGGGCATTACATCATCCGTACATACTCCAACCTTCGACATCGAAGAAAAGTCCTTGGCTATAGGAATGGGTCTTATGGCTTGGATGGCCATAAGGGGATTGGAAAATTGATGCGGCTTTTTATCAGTTCGCCATTTCGCTCATGAAGCGAATGCGCATCAACCTGATTTCCTCTTCCGTGTATTCGTCACCACCTAGCGAATCAAGCGCTTCTTCAACGCTGTCGGTTTCGGCAGTTCGGAAATAGTCATAAACTTCGTCCTGGCGATCTTCATCGAGCACCTCATTGATGTAATAGTTGATGTCGATGCGTGTTCCAGAAGAGACAATGCTTTCAATTTCGGAAATAATATCTCCAACGGTGATTCCTTTGGCTTCGGCTAGATCTTCTAGGGAAATCTTGCGGTCGATGTTTTGTATGATGTAGACTTTGAGTCCGCTTTTATTTACTACGGATTTAACAACCAGGTCTTGTGGACGGTCAATTTCTTTTTCTTCTACATACTTCGATATCAAATCCACGAAGGGCTTGCCGAATTTCTGGGCTTTGCCAGGGCCGACTCCGCTGATGTTTTTCAATTCATCCAACGTTATCGGGTATTGGATGGCCATTTCCTCCAATGAGGTTTCCTGGAAAACAACAAATGGTGGAACGTTTTTCTGTTTGGCAACTTTTTTGCAAAGGTCTTTCAACATCGCAAACAGTTCTGCATCTGCAGCACTGCCGCCACCACCACCCGCTACGGGTTCATCATCATCATCGTTATCGGTATTGCTGAATTCATTATCGAGGGTTACGTGGAAGGAGGATGGTGATTCTAGAAAGGATTTTCCTTCAGCTGTTACTTTCAGCAAGCCATAATGATCGATGTCTTTGACCAATAATCCTGAAAGAATGGCTTGCCTTACAACCGAAGTCCAAAAGCGTTGGTCTTTGTCTGCGCCTTCACCGAATACCTCCAGCTTGGAATGTTGGTAAGATTTGATGGTTTGATCTTCTCTACCTAACAGGATATTCACGATGTGTTCGGATGCGAACTTCTCTTTTACAGCAAATACCGTATCGATAAGTAACTGAACTTCGTCCTGCGCTTCCACTTTGGTTTTCGGATGCAGGCAGTTGTCGCAGCTCTGACAATTATCGGTTTCATATTCTTCGCCGAAATAATGGAGTAAAACTTTCCTGCGGCACACAGACGTTTCAGCGTAACCTACGGTTTCGATGAGGAGTTGTTTGCCGATTTCCTGTTCTGCAACCGGCTTTCCCTTCATGAATTTCTCCAGCTTTTCAATATCCTTATAGCTGTAAAAGGAAATACAGCGTCCTTCACGGCCATCACGACCTGAGCGTCCCGTTTCCTGGTAGTAACCTTCAAGGCTTTTCGGAATGTCGTGGTGTATTACAAACCTAACGTCTGGTTTATCGATACCCATACCGAATGCTATGGTGGCTACAATCACATCGGCCTCTTCCATCAGGAACATGTCTTGGTGACGTGCCCTCTGGGCGGCGTCCAATCCAGCATGATAGGGGAGGGCTTTGATACCATTTACCGTAAGGGTTTGCGCTACCTCTTCCACTTTTTTACGGCTAAGGCAGTAAACGATTCCGGATTTGCCTTGATGTTGGCGAATGTATTTGATGATTTCACGCATCACATCCACTTTGGGGCGCACTTCATAATACAGGTTAGCGCGATTGAAAGAGGATTTGAACACGGATGCTTTCTGCATGTTCAGGTTCTTTTGGATATCCATTTGAACCTTTTCAGTTGCTGTTGCAGTCAATGCAATGATTGGCACCTTGCCGATTTGCTCCATAATGGGGCGCAAACGACGGTATTCCGGACGGAAATCATGGCCCCATTCCGAAATACAGTGAGCCTCATCGATAGCGAAAAAGGAAATTTTGATTTCTTTTAGGAAAGCCAGATTCTCCTCTTTTGTGAGGGATTCCGGCGCTACATACAACAGTTTGGTCTTTCGCTGCAGGATATCTTTTTTCACCTGCTGTATTTCACCTTTGGTGAGCGAGGAATTGAGGAAATGCGCCACACCCTCATCAGAGCCAAAGCCCCGAATAGCATCTACCTGGTTTTTCATCAAGGCGATTAGCGGAGAAATCACAATGGCTGTTCCCTCGCTTATCAAAGCGGGCAATTGATAGCACATGGATTTTCCGCCTCCAGTGGGCATGATCACGAATGTATCGTTGCCTTCAAGAACGTTCTTTATTATCGCCTCCTGCTCTCCTTTAAAGGATTCATAACCAAAAAAACGCTGCAGGGCTCCCAACAGCGTACTCTCCTCAACAATCATGCTCATCGTACTCGATCTATTTTCCTATTTTTGTAGTATAAAGATATTAATAACAATTTGATTAGAACCAAATCCAATTGAAATTATTTTGAAATCAAACCGGGAAATAATCGACAGAGCATTAAGTACACTTGATACGGAAGCAATCGCCGTGAGCCAACTTAAGAACTACATCGATGATCGATTTGTAGAGATTGTAAAGTTAATACATTTGTCTGAAGGTCGAGTAATAATAACCGGCATTGGTAAAAGTGCCATAGTTGCTCAGAAGATTGTAGCAACCATGAATTCCACTGGGACACCTTCCGTTTTCATGCATGCCGCTGATGCTATTCACGGCGACCTTGGAATAATCCTAAAAAAAGACGTTGTTATTTGTATTTCCAAGAGCGGTAATACTCCCGAAATCAAATTGTTAGTGCCGCTCATAAAATCAGGTGGCAATAAACTCATCGGAATGGTAGGGGATTTATCCTCTTTTTTGGCTGTACAATCCGACTATATTTTAAACACAACTGTAGAGCGCGAAGCTTGTCCGAACAACCTTGCCCCTACCAGTAGTACCACTGCACAGATGGCATTGGGCGACGCCTTGGCTGTATGCTTACTCGACTGCAAAGGTTTTTCTGAATTGGATTTTGCACGCTACCACCCGGGTGGCTCTTTGGGTAAACGCCTTTATCTGCGTGTAGGCGATCTTCATCCTGTAAACCCCAAGCCCGAAGTGAAGCCAACTGCATCCATTCAAGATGTGATTTTGGAAATATCATCCAAAAGGCTAGGAGCTACGGCCGTTACCGAAAATGGATTGCTTAAAGGTATCATCACCGATGGCGACCTGCGTAGAATGATGTCGATGGGAGGGGCTTTCGAAAATGTAAGAGCCTCAGACATCATGACCCCAAATCCTAAAACTGCCACATCTGAAATGATGGCTGCTGATGCATTGCAAATAATGAAATCCGCACCCATCACTCAGTTAGTGGTTGTTCAGGAGGGTAGATATGAGGGTTTCGTGCACCTTCATGATTTGTTAAAGGAAGGCATCATTTGAGTTTCAAGTTCTCACAAATTCAAGATTAATGACCCGAGCAAAGGATCCGAATTCCGATATGCATTTCCTGGATCACCTCGAGGCCCTAAGATGGCATTTGGTTAGATCGGCTATTGCTGTGGTTGTCCTGGCCTTGGTTGCTTTTCTCAACCCGGAAATTTTATTCGATAAAATCATACTGGGCCCCAAAGACCCCGGTTTTGCCACCTACAGGGCACTCTGTTGGCTCGCAGAAAAATCAGGCGTCGATTTTTGTATCCGGGAAATACCGTTCAGTCTAATCAATATAGACATATCCGGTCAATTCACGACCCATCTGTATATATCTTTCATGGCTGGATTTGTGATGGCTTTCCCTTATTTCATTTGGGAAATTTGGCGATTCATCAAACCGGCTCTTACGAAGGGGGAAATAAGTAATTCCCGAGGAATTGTCTTTGCTACTTCTCTCCTTTTCTTCATGGGGGTTCTGTTCGGTTACTTCGTTGTGTCACCCCTTTCAATAAATTTTCTGGGTAGTTATCAAATCAGTGAGCAGGTATCCAACCAAATCGGGCTCGGTTCTTTCATATCTACGATTACCATGCTTTCGTTCTCATCAGGACTCGTCTTCGAGTTGCCTGTGGCCATCTTTTTCCTTTCCAAGCTTGGCTTGGTTTCGCCTCCATTTTTACGCAAGTATCGCAAACATTCCATGGTAGTCATTCTGATCATTTCGGCAGTAATTACCCCCTCTCCAGATATCACCAGCCAAATCTTGGTAGCAATCCCTTTGTTCTTATTGTACGAAGTAAGTATCGGCGTTTCAGCTGCAGTGGAACGGAAACGAAACAAGGGAAATTAAAAAATCAAGGATTCCCTTTTTTTCGCCATTCTTGTGGCACCTCGATCAGATAATAGTAAAACAAACTGAGCAGTCCGGCAGCGAAGAAAATTACCGCAATCGGCCGGGTGCCGTCATCGTAAAAGAACTCGCCCAGCATCCAAATAGAATTACCTGATATCCATAAACATACGGCTAGGTTATGGAATAGGTCTGAACGGATTGCTCTTCGAATCCAAGTGATATGAACCGCTACGAAAATGGTAGGAATGATCATGAAAAGTGCTGCCGATATCCAATCCATGATCCAGCAGGTATCTTTAACCAACCATAAGAAGATATGAAGGTTCTCATATTGACGGATGCGGGTTATTTTTAGCATGTGGCAAACTTAAAAATTGTTCACTCCGTTTAATAATATATTACGATTAAATTTGTCCCATATGGATTCTAATGTAAAGGAGTTTAACGAATACCGCTCGCGCATGAACGAGCGAATCATGGCGTCCGATAACCTTGTCATCAAGCGCCTTTTCAACTTGGATGCCAATACCTATTCGGAGGGGGCCTTGCCAGTAAAAACCAAGGAGATGTTAGGGCTTGTAGCAAGTATGGTGCTTCGATGCGATGATTGTATTAAGTATCACCTGCAGAAATGCCATGAAGAGGGTGTCACAACCGACGAGGTTTACGAGGTATTTGCCATCGCAAACATCGTAGGCGGCACAATCGTGATACCTCACCTGAGGCGTGCAGTTGAATTTTGGGACAATTTGAAAGGCTGAAAAAACGAGTTGCAAATGATGCAAAAGCTCTCGGTTGGCATATTGAACTTGGTTCTGTTTGTTTTGGTTTTGTTGAGCCCTAGCAAGGCTATCGGACAAACGACCAAGGTTTCAGGAAAAGTATCTGATGCACTTACGAATGAGCCTGTTCCTTTTGCCAATGTCGCGTTCAAAGGGACCCGTATCGGGGCGGTGACTGATATCAACGGGAATTTCACGATTGAAACCAATGAGCCCACTGATTCACTAACTGCATCATTCGTAGGCTACAAGGCGGTAACCTTGAAAATCAACAGAGGCAAGAGCCAAACAGCCAACTTCCTGCTTAAAACATCTGAAGTTGAATTGTTGGAGGTTGTTGTGAAAGCTGGCGAAAATCCTGCCAATATCCTTATCAAAAAAGTCATAGATCACAAGGACGAAAACGACCGGAACCGCCATGAGTACTTCAGCTATGAGCTTTACAATAAGCTGGAGTTTGATCTGACTGACATACCGCCCGACTTCAAAGAAAAAAAACTTGTCAAGCCTTTTGCGTTCATATTTGATAATGTTGATAGCAATGTCACAAACAGCAAACCATTCCTCCCGTTTTTCATAACCGAAACCATCTCCGATGTGCAGTATCGTAAAAATCCCAAAGCCACTAAGGAAAGGATCAAGGCCAGTAAGATTTCCGGATTGGAGAATGAGTCGGTGACTCAGTTCCTCGGCGATATGTATCAGAATATCGATGTGTATGACAACTACATGAACATCTTCGGAAAAAGTTTTGTCAGTCCGGTTTCCAATGTAGGGTTGCTCTATTATAAGTATTATCTAACGGATTCAGCCTTCTTCGACAACCAATGGTGTTACAAGTTGAAGTTCAAGCCTCGGCGCAAGCAGGAGCTTACTTTCACTGGTGAATGCTGGATCCATGATACCACCTTCGCCATTCGTAAAATCGATATCCGGGTGGTTGACGATGCTAACATCAATTTTGTTGAAGACCTTGCTGTTGTGAAGGAATATACACGAGTTGACAACCAATACTGGATGCTCTCCAAGGAAATGTTGGTAGTTGATTTCGCTGCCCGAAAAGACGGTATGGGACTCATTGGAAGGCGTAGCGCGTCATACAAGGATTTTACAATCAATGTGCCTATTCCAGAAGAATCGCTGTCTGGACCTGAGAATATTGTTGTTGATGACAACTCCACAGGTAAAGACGAATCATTCTGGGCGGAGGCTAGACACGATTCCTTATCCGATCGAGAGAAGAAGATCTATTCGATGGTTGATACCATCAAAACACTGCCGGCATTCAGGACCTATGTAGACATCATAACCTTGTTTTTCACTGGACACTATGAGGTCGGCAAGTTTGAAATAGGGCCCTACTTCACCTTGTTTTCTTTCAATCAGGTTGAGGGGGCTAGATTCCGTTTAGGAGGAAGAACAGGCCCTAAATTCAGCGAACGTCTGCGTTTGGAGGGCTACGCCGCTTATGGGGCAAAGGACGAGGAATTCAAGTACATGGGTGGATTCCGTTATTTTCTGCAAACCAAGCCGAGAATGGCAATTGGTGCGCGATACAAAAACGATGTGGTTCAACTAGGTCAAAGCGAGAACGCTTTTCAAGACGACAATATACTCTCATCATTATTCAGGCGTAATCCAGCAGATAAACTTACCCAGCAAGAGTCCTATAGGTTCTATTACGAGCAGGAATTTTATTCCGGATTTTCCTATCGTCTCTCATTGGATCATGGAACATTGAGGCCTTTGGGTAGTCTCGACTATTCTTACTATTCCGATTCTGAATCAAATCAAGTGAGTAACGTGATCAATATGTCGGAAGCAAGTTTGGTATTGCGTTTCGCTTACCGTGAAAAATTCGTTGAGGGAGATAAAGGAAGGATCAGTTTGGGTAGCGAGTATCCTGTGACCCGACTGGTTTTTACTTCAGGGCTGAAAGGGGTGATTGAGAGCGATTTCTCATACTATAAATTAACCGCCAAGGTGGATGATAACATACCTCTACCACCTTTTGGATACACTTACCTTGCAGTTGAGGCCGGTAAAGTATGGGGGAGTGTTCCATATCCGCTTCTGCACGTCCATCAGGGAAATGAATCCTATTTTTATGATTACGCATCTTTCAACATGATGAACTATTACGAGTTTGTCAGTGACCAATACGCATCCCTGTTTGTGGTACACCATTTCGATGGCTTTTTTCTGGATAAAATACCGTTGCTTCGCAAACTTAAATGGCGGGAGGTGGCAAGTTTGCGTGCTGTTTATGGAGGACTCTCCGAATCCAATCGCAAATTATTGGTCAGTCCCGATGAAATCGGTTCATTGTCTGCAAAACCCTATGTAGAAACCGGATTTGGTGTGGAGAACATCTTTAAAATCCTGCGGTTCGACTTCATGTACCGCTTATCGTACCTCGATAATCCAGATATCGCCAAATTCGGAGTCAGAGGCAGTCTGCAGATTACATTCTGATGCCATCAAGTCCACGGATTAGGTTAAATTCGCAAAGCAAAACCCATCAAAACCATCATGCGTTTACGCGCCGAAAAGCTGATCAAGCGATATAAGAGCAGAACAGTGGTTGACCATGTTTCCATTCATGTGGATCAAGGTGAAATCGTGGGTCTCTTGGGGCCAAATGGTGCAGGCAAGACGACGACCTTTTATATGACAGTGGGTTTGATAAGACCTAACGAAGGAAAAATCTTTTTGGATGATCGCGATATCACAAGTGAACCCATGTATCGTCGTGCTCAACTGGGTGTGGGCTACCTTGCCCAGGAGGCATCAGTGTTTCGCAAGTTGAGTGTGGAGGATAACATCAGTTCGGTGTTGGAAATGACAAATAAGAGCCAGGAAGAACAGCGTGAAAAGTTAGAGACGTTGTTGGATGAGTTCGGATTGCAAAGGATTCGTAAAAACCGAGGTGATTTGTTGTCTGGAGGTGAACGTCGCCGTACTGAAATCGCTCGAGCTTTGGCTGTAGATCCAAAATTCATCCTGCTTGATGAGCCTTTTGCTGGAGTTGATCCGATTGCGGTGGAGGATATTCAGCAGATTGTGGCAGGACTTAAGAGGAAGAACATAGGCATTCTGATTACTGACCATAACGTGCATGAAACGCTCACCATTACGGATAGGGCCTATCTGCTTTTCGAAGGAAGAATATTAAAAGAGGGCACCGCCAGGGATTTGGCCGAAGACGAGCAAGTGCGTCGGGTATACTTGGGTCAGAATTTCACGCTCAGGACTTAATGCGCCTCTAGCCAATTTTTACCTGTTCCAATTTCAACCTCCAGGGGCACTGTCATGGATATGGCATTCACCATGCATTCTCTGATGATGGGCTTAATCAGATCCAACTCATCATTTGAAACATCGAAAACCAATTCATCGTGAACCTGCAAAATCATTCTTGATTTCAGGTTGCGTTGGTTTAATTCCCGGTGAATATTGATCATCGCTACTTTGATCAAGTCTGCTGCGGAGCCTTGGATAGGTGCGTTGATGGCGTTTCGCTCTGCAAAACCGCGGACCACAGCGTTGGCCGAATTGATGTCCCGCAAATAACGCCTTCTCCCCAATATCGTTTCCACATAGCCATTCTTACGTGCCGATTCTATACTTCCATCCATATAACTTTTGATAGTTGAGAATTCACGGAAGTAATTGTCGATAATGTTAGCAGCCTCTTTTTTGGGAATGTTCAACCGTTGTGAGAGTCCGAACGCACTGATGCCGTATATGATTCCAAAGTTCACCATTTTGGCATTTCGGCGCATTTCAGGAGTGACCAGATCCAAGGGAACTCCATATACTTTGGCAGCAGTTGATGTATGAATATCAATTCCGTTTTTGAAAGCCTCAATCATGCCTGCATCCTTGCTGAACTCGGCGATGATGCGCAATTCTATCTGAGAGTAATCTGCAGAAAGCAAAGTGAAATTCTTGTTTCGCGCCACAAATGCTTTTCTTACTTCACGACCTTTTTCGGTACGTATGGGGATGTTTTGCAGGTTGGGATTGTTGGAACTTAGTCGTCCCGTAGCTGCAACCGCTTGCTGATAAGAAGTGTGAATGCGTCCTGTGCGGGGATTCACCATTTCAGGCAAGGTATCCACGTAGGTGTTCTTAAGCTTCACCAACTGTCTGTAATCAAGCACTTGCTGCACCATGGGATGACGGTCAGTCATTTTCGAAAGCACATCCTCGCCGGTTGCGTATTGTCCTGTCTTGGTTTTTTTCGCCTTAGGATCAATTTTCAACACATCAAACAACACCTCACCCAATTGCCTAGGTGATGCGATATTGAATTTCATTCCGGCAGAGGAGTAAATAGACTTTTCAGCTTCTGCAATTTCGTATTCCAATTGATGGGAAAAATCGTGCAATGCATCTGGGTCAATGGCAACTCCTTCGGTCTCCATGCCTGCCAGCACATGAATCAGAGGCATTTCTACCTCTTCAAAAAGTTTGGTGAGTTGATTTTCCTTCAGCTTGGGTTCCAATGCATGTCGTAACTGAAGGGTGATGTCGGCATCTTCTGCAGCATAATCCTTAACCGTTTCAACATCTACCATGCGCATGCTGATTTGCTCTGATTTTTTCGAGCCGATCAACTCATCAATCTTGATGGTCTTATAATTCAAGTAAACCTCAGCGAGCAAATCCATATTGTGCCGCATGTCGGGCTCAATTAGGTAGTGTGCTATCATCGTATCGAATAGCGGACCTTCCAAATCGGTTTCATACCACTTCAGCATCATCAAGTCGTATTTGATGTTTTGTCCTGTTTTACCGATGCGCGTATTTTCGAAGAGCGGTTTGAACTCATGTAAAACCGCTCTGGCCTGATCGTAATTATCGGGCAATGGGATATACCAACCTTCATGCGGATTGATGGAAAAGGAAAGACCGACCAGCTCCGCTTTGTTGGCATCGATATCGGTTGTTTCCGTATCAAACGAAAAGGATTCGCATTTGCTGAGGGTTAGAATCAGCTCGCTTCGTTTTTCAGGAGTATCGCAAAGCGTGTATTGATGATCTAAGTTGTGGATGCTGTTGAGCGAATTTTCCTGCGGTTCCGTATTTGTTTCCGTAGTATGTGTATCCATAGTACCAAACAAATCTTGTTGTCCGGTGGGTGAGGGCGCTCCCAAAGGAAGCTCTTCCTCTAAAACCTTTTTTGCCAAAGCACGGAACTCCAATTCAGTGAACACATCGCGCAAAAGTTCCTTGTCAGGATCTTCTAACTGCAGCGATTGCTCATCGAAATCAACGGGCACGTTGGTGATGATGGTGGCCAGTTTTTTCGACATCAATGCCATATCGGCATGTTCCCGAACTCTTTCTCCTAACTTGCCTTTGATATTGGCTGCATTGGCTATCACATTCTCAACGGAACCATATTCTGCAACCAGTTGTTTGGCAGTTTTTTCACCAACACCTGGAATCCCCGGTATGTTATCGGCAGAATCTCCCCACAATCCCAAGATGTCTATGACTTGACAAACCTCCTTAATCTCGAACTTCTGGAGTATTTCCGGTATCCCTAGTTTCTCTGCTCCAGAGCCGAATGACGAGGGTCGGTACATGAAAATATGTTCGCTCACCAGCTGCCCGAAATCTTTGTCTGGCGTCATCATATACACTTCAAAATTTTGCCGCTCGGCTTCTTTTGCCAATGTGCCAATGATATCGTCGGCCTCGTAACCTTCCTTGATGATGATAGGGATGCGAAATCCTTCAAGGATGCGGTATATGTAGGGGATGGATCTCGACAAATCCTCAGGCATTGCTTCGCGATGCGCCTTGTAATCGGCAAAGCTCTCGTGTCGCTCTGTTGGGGCATCGGTGTCAAATGATACTGCGATATGGGTAGGGCGCTCTTTATTGATCACCTCCAATAGGGTATTGGTGAACCCGAACATGGCGGATGTGTTGAGGCCTTTGGAGTTGATGCGTGGACTTTTGCTGAAGGCGAAATAGGCGCGATAGATGAGCGCCATGCCGTCGAGCAGGAACAGTTTCAGCGTTCCCGCCGACCCCTTGGGACAGACGACACTGACCTCCAGCGACTGGGAATGTGTCCAGCAGTAGTCAATGTCGGTTGCCCACGCGGGACCCGGGTGCGGCCACGCGGAGTCCTTTAGCGG
>JBKDSL010000198.1:0-16443 GCA_046340555.1 Bacteroidota bacterium | reverse complement strand
TTATTTGTTTTTCAATTTGTTTATTTTTAAACCGTTCTCATGCCCAAATGCCTGAGACCCATATTTATTTGATAAACTACATTAAGGATGGCAATAATCTGAAACCAACTGAAATATTCAAAATAACTGAAAGCTTCGGATACAACAACCAACCGTCTTTTTCTACTGATTGTAAGCAAATCTATTACACTTCCAATATTGCAGACAGCCTACAAACAGATCTTTATGCATATGACATAAACAAAAGGAAATCTAACAAAATATCCAATACAAATTTGAGTGAATATTCACCGATGATTCAACCAGGTACTGCGTTTGGCTTAAGTTATGTCAGGGTTGAAGTAGACAAAAAACAAAACCTTAGATCTTATAGTGCTGATTATTCTTCACCAAAGAATCTTGTTCCCAGCTCAGATAGCATTGGCTATTATGTTTGGAGCGATTCCTCGAATCTTGGATTGATAATCCTTAACAACGGATTGGAGTTTCATACATACAAATTGGGTGATCTGAAAACCAAACTTGTAGCCAATAAAGTTGGAAGATTCCTGAACTATAATGGTAATTCAAAAGATTACGTATTCCTTGTCAAGGATTCTACTTTGAAAACAATAAAATATTTCAATACAAAATCTGGAATAATTGAAAAAACCATACAAACTCTAAACGGCTGCGAAGATTACGCTATTGATTCGAATTCGGACATATTCGGAAGCAATGGTGGAAGACTTTTTCAATATAATGGTTCTGAATGGGAACTAGCTGCAGATCTGACAAAACAGATTGGCCCATTTTATCGAATGAATTTTTGCAATTGTGGAATGCATTTATGTGTTGTCTCCTACAATGGAAATAGACCTTGATTCATGAAAGTATTGGTCGTTGGAAACGGATTTGCTGGCTCCTCCCTATCCTACTTCTTAAGTCAACGCGGAATACTGGTCGAAATTATTTCCAATCCTCAGTTTGATTATTCAAGTAGCACAACCATCTCGGCTGGCATTATGCTGCCTTTCTCCGGTAAGCGAAAAACTCTTTCATATAATGTAACGAGAGCTTTGCCTTTTGCTTTAGAGCATTACTCCAAAATTCAAGATCATTCCAAACTGACGATATTAAGCGACTTGCCTGTTCGACAGCTTTTAACTGAGACAAGAGATTATAACGATTGGTTTTCCAAAACCAATGACCCAGATTCTGGGCAATTCATCGATCATATACATCTTTCGGAAATTTCACGTAAACTCAAAAATCATATAGGCTACCTTCAGTTCAATCATGCAAATGCCGTCAACTCAGTTGAGTTATTGAAGGCTTATAAGAATTTAAGACAAGGCAATGCTATAAGACATGAGTTGTTTGATTTTAAGGAATTAATCATGGAGCAAACATGTGTTACCTATAAAAATCAGCAATTTGAACAATTGATATTTTGTGATGGCTATAGGGCAAATGCCAATCCTTTTTGGAGTTGCTTACCTTTCCAACCTGTAAAAGGAGAAATTATCGACATTTACGCACCTAACCTTCAACTCGATTTCATTTTGAATAGTTTATTATATATCATACCTCAAGGAGATGATAAATACAAGGTTGGTGCAACTTATAATTGGAAAGATATTAATGAAATAACAAGTCAAGATGGAATCCAATATTTGAAATCCGAACTAGAAAAACTGATTTCAAGTGATTTTGATATTATTGGGCATTTTGCGGGTATAAGGCCTGCAATTCAAGATCGTAGACCCGTTATTGGGTTCCATCCTAAGTTCAAAAATATCGGCATTTTTAATGGACTAGGAACAAAAGGAGCCATGCTCAGTCCCTATTATGCCTATATGTTGGCTAATCACATAATAGAAAAAAAACCGATAGACTTTGAGGTATCAGTTGATCGATTTTCAGAACTTTTCCAAAATTCTGATTAATAACCACCGCTACGTTTCCGAAGCAACCACTCTGCTGAAAGCAAAATTGCCAACAAAATAAAAATCCATTTCAAAGAAATAGCTTCAGAAAGGGATTTTCTTGAGTAGATTATCGGCTTTATGTTTTTCTGATTCAATATGGAATTCTCAAGTTCGGTAGAGTTATTTAAATTGAAGAAAAGCCCTCCGGTCTTATTCGAGAGTGATCGAAGTATGTTGTGGTCTGCAACTAAGTCTGTTAGTTCTGATTGCAAGGCTGCAACAACTATTCTTCCACTAAAACTGAGGGTCTTGCTTCCTGTTTTTGCAGATGAACTAAATGTATAAATTCCAGGTGGAAGGAATCCGGCATTCAAAGTATAAACTCCGTTATTGTTGGAAAATGTGAATTTATAATCGTTATTGTTTTCGTCAGAGAATACAATTGAGACGTCAGCATCTTTTATGGTTTCTCCCGCATCATTAAAAACACCGGCATCAAAAAGCACCTGTTCATTTTCATCAAAAGAGCTTTTATAAGAAAGCCTAAATGGATTTTTATTTTCGATCGAAACCATATACTGAATGCATTTCGAAATGACCATGTTAAAAGCATCATTGTTCAGATTGAATTGGAATTCCGATAGCTTCCACTTCCACAATCCCTCTCCTACTATGAATCCCTTTTTGGGATTTTCACCAGGGAAGAAAACCACTAGAGGCATGGATGTTTTGGTATTTCCTATGGTTTGATTGAACAAGGAGTATCCCTCCGTTTTCATTGAATAATTCCCAAATGGAATAGTCAACGGTGGAAATCCACTCATCGTACCTAACAGAGATTCATCTATGTTAAATAACGAAAATGATCCTGAATATAACGGCAATGCATCTGTTGTGCTTCCATTGCTGTCTTCAATCCTTAGGGGCAACGATAATGCGTTCAAATCAGAAACAGAGGATTGACTACCTAAAATAAATAGAATCGGTATGCCTGATTTATTGAGGCTTTCTACAATTGTCTTGCCCCCACTGTTTTTTCCAGGAATTTGATGCAATATGGCAAGTTTCGCATCTGGAGTAGGCCCATTCCATGATGATTGAGACAATTCTGATATTTCGTAATTAGGATTGCTTTCCAGCACTGATTTAATAGCCGCTATGTCCGGATGTGGTGATGAATGCACCAATAAAACTTTGGATCTATCACTGGTAACATTTACAAACAGTGTTCTACTATTATTGGAAACATTAGACTCGCCATCCATGGGCTCAAGAATGATTTCGTATCGAATGAGACCCTTTTCCTTCGCTTCAAGGATGAAGGAGGAAACATTTGAGAACCTGGATGATGACACTTCGATTTGTTTCTCTGCTAACACGACTCCTTTTGAAACAAGTTTCAATTTGGCAGTGTTTCCTTGCAATTCCCGCGCATTTAATGTTACTTCAATTGGAAAACTGTTGCCCAGGTAAACAGATTCGTTGAATCTTAAACCTTGTATGAATGCATCTTTTTTTACGGTAGTGTCTCCTATTCCAACAGTGAATATTGGAACGGACAATGAAGAATAAGCATATGAGGGATCAGCTCCTTTGTTATACAATCCATCGGTTATTATCACAGCAGCCGAAAGATTCAATCCTGAAAATCTTGATTTTAATTCATCTACAGGAGATGAAATATCTGACTCCAACCCTTTGAAATCCCCATCAAATCCCTCTTTGAATTTATCTGATGTCGAAAACACCCTTAAATCAATATCCTCACCGAGTTTCGTTTTTATTAAATCAAGTCGATCATTGATTGTTTTACCAAAAGTTGTACTGTCCACAGTTTGAACCATGGATTTTGAGTCATCAATGATTAAAGCTACAATCGGTTTCTGAATCTCTCTGGTAACTGATTTGAATAAAGGGGATAATAGTAATATACATAGGATCGTGATGGTGCAAAACCTGAAGCTTGTCATCAATAGCTTTATCCATCTAGCTACACCTGTGAAATTTGTATCACGATGATATAAAATCCAAGAAGCAACAGCTCCTGCTGCAATGCAAAAAACAATAAGCCAACCATTGGCTTCCGTAATAATCTCAAGTTCCAAAACAGAGGTAATTTATGCAAATATAACAAGTTGAGGCTATCCAAAACTTCAAATCATTTTGTTACATTTGACACATGTTAGTCAAGGTCAAGGATATACATAAATCTTTCGGTTCTGTACAAGTACTTAAAGGGGTATCGGTTGAAATTGCCAAATCTGAAATTGTATCTATCGTTGGAGCCTCGGGGGCCGGCAAAACTACTTTATTACAAATATTAGGGACTTTGGAAAGGCCCGATAAGGGAACCGTTGAAATAGATGGTAAAGCGATTCATAACCTAAAAGGGAATGGACTTTCCCAGTTCAGAAACAGACAAATCGGGTTTGTATTCCAATTCCACAACTTATTACCTGAATTTACTGCAACTGAGAATATTTGTCTTCCAGGAATGATTTTAGGTAGAAAGGACCAGGAATTGAACTCACGGGCCTCGCTCCTATTGGATTATTTGGGTATTTCACACAGGGCGCACCATAAACCATCTGAGCTATCAGGTGGTGAACAGCAGCGTGTAGCTGTAGCAAGAGCGCTCATAAATAATCCAGCTTTAGTATTAGCTGACGAGCCATCCGGTAACCTGGATTCAGAAAATGCCATGGAATTACACAAAGTGTTTTTCAATCTACGCAAAGAATTCGGTCAGACTTTTGTAATAGTAACTCATAACAACGATTTAGCATCGATGTCTGACCGCATCATCCGTTTATCTGACGGGAAAGTTGTTTAGCAAGCCCCTAACGTAAGACTTTTTCCGCTGCTTTCAACCATTCTACCGATTGGCGAGCAGTATTTCTCATCCAAGTCATTCTCTTTAAAGAGCGATAAAACCTCTTGAACAGAGCTTTCTGAAACGGATATAAGCAAGCCACCACTAGTTTGCGGATCAGCCAAAATCAACCTTTGAGTCTCATTTACATCTTCAATCTTTTGACCGTAACTTTTCCAATTCCTATTGGTTCCCCCCGGAACGCATCCCAATTCTAGGTATTTCAAAGCTGATGGCATCACAGGTATCTTTGTTAAGTCAACAATTGCCGTGAGCCCACTTCCTTCCGCCATTTCGATCAAGTGTCCTGCTAAACCAAATCCTGTTACATCAGTCATAGCATTAATTCCTTTGATGGCTCCTAGCTTAGCACCTATTTTGTTCAGCGTTGTCATACTTTCAACAGCAATAGTCAAGTCTGAGTCCTCGAGTAAATTTTTCTTGGATGCGGTTGTAATCATTCCAATTCCTAAACTCTTGGTCAGAAACAGCCAATCGCCCTTCTGAGCTGTGTCGTTTCGCTTTATATGATCAGTACCAACCAATCCATTTACTGCCAAACCAAAAATAGGTTCTGGCGAATCAATACTATGCCCTCCTGCCAATGGAATTCCAGCATCCAAACAAGCCTTTCTACCACCGGCAATTACTCTGGATGCTACGGCAGGTGATAACTTATCAATTGGCCATCCTAAGATGGCAATTGCCAATACTGGATTTCCGCCCATGGCATATACATCGCTGATGGCATTGGTAGCAGCTATACGACCGAAATCAAATGGGTCATCTACTACAGGCATGAAAAAATCGGTGGTACTGATTAATGCTTGGCCATTACCAAGATCCCATACTGCAGCATCGTCCCTGCTATGATTACCAACCAATAGGCCTTTATGGTCGGGCATAAACTCATTTCCCTGAAGTATTTCACTCAATATTGCAGGTGAAATTTTACAGCCACAGCCAGCTCCGTGGCTATAAGAGGTGAGCTTAATTACTTGGTTATCCATTGAAATTTTTAAGTATTATGTTTTTCTTGTCGATTATTGATTGGGCTAATAAATCGATGTTTTCCAAATTCGATTCTATTGGAAAGATGGTTTTTGAATCCCTTTGATCGTTGCCATAGCCATATAGCCTATCGTAGTAATCCATTATGATTTTAAGCCAACCTTGGAAATCACCACTATGTAGCAGATCAAGTGCCATCTTGAGATGTTGAGGTCCCATTCTCTTTTTAACCTTTTCGCTGCATGAAGTCAATTCCTCAATCGAGAATGAACCATACTCATGAGTGATCCGATTCATACGAACTTCAATAGGAACCTTCATCTCCAAAACAGGCGATTTACGCATTTGGTTGTATATAGCTTCAGGGAGGGCGCAACTACCGATCGTACGACTTTCATTTTCAACCCAAATCCATTCTGCAATATCAAATCCCCTTAACTTCGATGCTAATCGATTTTCGAATTGCTCATTGGATGGCTGTTTTCCTTTACCCAATAATCCAAATGCTGATCCTTTGTGATTTGCCAATTCCTCCAAGTCTAGTACTGGTTGTCCATGAACAGTAAGATGAGCTAAGGTTTCCGTTTTACCGGATCCTGTGGCACCTCCCAAAACAATGAAATTACGAGGCTGAGAATTTGTTTTCAAAACGAAGTTTCGAAATGACTTATAGCCACCATTAAGTAACTTCAACCTAAAACCGTTAATTGATAATAACCATCCTAAAATATTGCTACGCATCCCACCCCTCCAGCAATATATAAGCAAATTATTCTTTCCGGTTCGGGAAATCGCATCGGTGATTATCTCATGAAATCTAGGACCAACCAATCGAAAGCCTAAATGAACTGCAGCCTCTTTTCCTTTATGTTTGTATTCAGTTCCGACAAGCTCGCGTTCATGATCCGATAAAATCGGAATATTGATGGCGCCGGGAATGTGGGCATGAGCGAATTCAGATTCACTTCTAGCGTCAACAATAATATATTCACCCGAATTAGCAGAATCGAGAAATTCATCTATGTCGAGTAAGGGGAAAACCATACCCACAAAGATAACGGATTAGCGATTGATTCAATTAAGATTCGGATCCAATGGGTAAAAAGCCAATTCAGCAAAATCGCTACCCATGGCAACCAGAATATTCTGCCACATCCCTTCCGAATCCATATTGAAGGTTAGCTCTGGTTTTGGAGTGGATACAACCCAAGAGTTGCTCTTAAGTTCTGATTGTAATTGTCCAGCATCCCATCCAGCATACCCAGCAAAGAAACGTATCATCCTTGGAGATATTTCGCCAGATAGCAAACCCGCTTTCAACTCATCATACTCCCCTCCAAAATATAATCCGTTAGTGACCCTCCTGGAGTTGGTAAGGCCTTTGCAAGTATGCAAGTAGAATAGCGAATCTGTCTCTACAGGCCCCCCGAAAAACAGCGGAGCGTCTCCTTGAGGGAACTTCTCCAATACTTCTCCCATGCTATTTCCTGTGGGTTTGTTTATAATGAATCCCAATGAACCTTTGTCACTGTGCTCGGTCACCAATACAACAGACCTCGTGAATGAAGAGTCATTCAGAAAAGGCTCTGACAACAACAAGGTTCCAGGTACTATGTCAAACTTTTGGCTATCCATTTCGAACCTTTACTACGTGTTTTTGTTTTGATGGTTACTATGATTCTTGGCGATTAACCAAATTTAACACAAACTCGACCTAATTTAAGTTGACCAATAATTAATCAGTTTAACTAATTGCATTTCAATGTCTTTAATATGAGATTTTGATTTTATTAGCTTTACACCAAATAATGACAATGACAGATTTAAGAGACTTTTTGAATTCGTCTAGAAAAGAATACAATCTAGGAGAACTGGATGAAAATTCTATCGACCAAAACCCGATAAAGCAGTTTGGGATTTGGATGGTTAATGCCGTTGATGCAGGAATCCTAGAACCTAATGCGATAACGCTTTCAACAGTAAACATGGATGGTAGGCCTTCATCCAGGATAGTTTTACTTCGTTCGTATGATGAACAAGGTTTTGTTTTTTATACCAATTTCAACTCTCGAAAAGGATCTGATATTTCCTCCAATCCGTTTGCTTGCATTAACTTTTTCTGGCCTGATTTACACAGGCAAATAAGATTGGAAGGCGAAGTTGAAAAAGTAGCTAATGAGATTTCCGACAAGTATTTTGAGTCAAGACCCAGAGAAAGCCGAATTGGGGCATGGGTTTCCGATCAGAGTGGCATTCTTGATTCCCGGGAAAAATTGGATTCCAAATACAAGGAGTTTGTAGCCCGATTTGAAAATCAAGCAATACCTAGGCCACCTCATTGGGGAGGTTATGTTCTAAAACCAAGAAAATTTGAGTTTTGGCAAGGCCGTACTTCGCGCCTACATGATCGTATCGAGTACCTATTAGATCAAAATGGGAGCTGGATAACGCGTAGACTTTTTCCTTGATTTACTCATTTCGGTCATTTTCGTAAACCAGCCGCATGCGCCAGTTTTAACTTTAATGCTTGGCTTACTTTAGCCAAAGGCATCCTTACCTGATTTAAGCAGAGTTTTTGCATTTCCATTAGGCATTTTACACCTGATGGACTTCCTTCTGCAAACAAAAGTGGTATCAAGTCCAAAAGGTCGAAATGTAACTTTCGTGCTTTGTCCCATTTGTTATCCAAACACAATCGAACCATTTCCGCATATTTTTTAGGAAATGCATTTGAGACTACTGAAATAACGCCATCAGCACCACAAGCAATTAAAGGTAATGTAAGTGAATCATCACCTGATATAACTAAAAAACCCTTTGGCCTATGGTTTAAAATGGACATGATTTGATCAATATTGCCTGATGCCTCCTTGATTCCAATCACATTCTTATGGTCTTTGGCAATTCTCAAAGTGGTTTCCGGCAGCATATTTGATCCCGTACGCCCAGGAACATTATACAGCAAGACTGGAACAGGACTGGCTTTCGCAACTTCAGAGAAATGTCTGTAAAGACCTTCCTGGTTAGGTTTGTTATAGTAAGGAGAAACTGATAAAACAGCTTCAACTCCTCGCAAATCAGTACTTCGAAGAGTTTGCACAACCTCGGTTGTGTTGTTCCCTCCTATTCCAACTACAATCGGAACTCGTCCCTTTGCTCTGTCTCTAACGAATGAAACCACATGCTCCTTTTCATTCTTATCCAGAGTGACCGATTCCCCTGTTGTTCCTAAAACAACCAAATAATTGATCCCGTTTTTAATCTGATGGTCTACTATCTTACCGAGCGATTTGAAATCTATGCTGAAATCAGCATTGAAGGGCGTAATCAATGCTGTACCAGCTCCAATCAGCTTACTTTGTATTTTCATTTTTAATGAGCATTAAATAATGGTTGATATGAGTGATAATGTTCTTCATGTTGGATACCCCTTCTTCAATGACCATGAAATCCAACATGCCCGTTAACCCTTTTTCGTAACGACCTATTTTGAAGGATGCCTTTGTTTCAAGGGCAGCATATAAAAGCGGGATACATTTGTGGGTATTCAGAAGGATGAGTATATCAAATGAGCGTCCTATAAAATTATTGACTATCGGATTGGATGGACGCATTTTCCAATTCAGTGATTTCTTAGAAAAGAAATCAAGGCCTAATTTCATCAGCCGGCTACCGGGCAATTCTTTATCGTTGTAGTAACCCAAAGCCACTACATCTTTGGAGTAAGACATCAAATTGCGGGCATAGGCCTTAACTAACTCATAATCGGAGTCGCTAGTGGCGTCATATAATATACCGATGCTCTTAGCGTTTTCGAAAGAGAAGGATTTACCGTTGATTCTTTTCCTATTGTTGATCTCACGGTTCAGCAATAAAGATGAAACCTTGTTCCTCAATCCGTTTTTAGCCATTTTCAATCATATTAATCAGTTCGGTTTCAGTTATAATTTGAATGCCTAATGATTGGGCTTTTTCAAGTTTGGATGGACCGCTTTCAGCCCCCGCAACCAAATAGTCGGTTTTTGAAGAAACACCACTTTGAATTTTTCCACCATGACTTTCTATCACTTGCTTAAGTTTGTCCCGCGAAAATCCTTCAAATACACCAGATACAACGAAACTCTTTCCGGAAAGTAGCGAGGAAACCGGGGCGTGATTCAAATCTTCAGCAGTTTCAAAGCATAATCCCTGATTTTTTAGACGATTTATCAACTCCAAACTAATGGGATCCTTAAAAAAAGATAAAATACTGCCTGCTATTTTTTCTCCGACCTCTGGAGCCTCCAGAAGTTGGTCGAATGTGGCGTGAGATAAATTGTCGATATTTTTGAAGTGTTTGGCCAACTTTTTTGCAACAGTTTCGCCCACATAGCGGATTCCAATCGCATAAAGTACCCGTTCGAAATGTGTCTTCTTTGATTTGGAAATACCGGACAGGATTTTCTCAACCGATTTTTCTCTAAGAGATATTTTCTTTCCTTTACCAACTTCATCTCCCATTGACCTTTCCAAACCAAGAAGATCGTTCTCGGTAAGTTCAAATAGATCAGCAGGGGTTTTCACCAAACCTTTATCGTACAAAAGTTCGATTTTTTCCTCACCGATACTATCGATGTCCATTGCTCGGCGACCGATGAAATGCACCAATTTGCCTTTGATTTGTGGCGGACAACCTGTTTCATTGGGACAATAATGCAACGCCTCGCCTTCTTTTCGAACCAAGGTCGTGTCACATTCAGGGCAATTGGTGATATATTTAACCGGAGCCGCACCTAAAACTCGTTTGTTTAGATCGATGCCGGTTACCTTTGGGATTATCTCCCCTCCTTTTTCTACGAAGACATGGTCGCCCACACAAATCCCTAATTTTTCTATTTGATCAGCGTTGTGAAGCGAAGCCCTCCTTACTGTGGTTCCTGAAAGCTGAACTGGATTAAGGTTTGCAACCGGTGTAATAGCTCCGGTTCGTCCAACTTGGTAGGAAATCGAAAGCAATGCCGTAGAAACATTTTCGGGCTTAAATTTATAAGCGATAGCCCATCTTGGAGATTTTGCAGTAAACCCTAACTCGGCTTGTTTTGCAATGTCATTGACTTTGATAACCACTCCATCCGTATCATAACCTAAGGTATGGCGTGCCTGATCCCATTCATTCAAATAATCGATGATATCATCCAATCCGTTCGCCTTAACCATATAATCCGAAACTTTGAAACCCCAATCCTTGGCTTTGCGTAAGCTTTCGTAATGGGTCTTAAACGGAAGGTTTTCACCATTCAAAAAATACAACCAGCAATCCAATCCGCGACTAGCAACTACTTTTGAATCCTGCATCTTGATAGTGCCGGCAGCTGCATTTCGAGGGTTTTTCAATAGCCTATCGGATATTTCATCCTCATTATAACCGTCCTCTCGAAGTTGTTTAGCAGTTTCAGCGTTGATTCGATCAAATGATTCCCTTGACATGTAAATTTCACCCCGTATCTCAAACTCCGCAGGATAGTCTCCAGGAGGTAATACCAGAGGAATACTTCGTATAGTTTTGACGTTGGCAGTTATATCGTCGCCTTGTATACCATCTCCCCTTGTAACGGCGGTTTTCAAATGTCCGTTTACATATGTTAAACCAACAGCAACGCCATCGAATTTCAATTCACATACATACTCAGTATCACCACCAATACTTTTGATTATGCGTTCGTCGAATTCTCGTACTTCCTGCTCAGAGTAGGTGTTGGAAAGTGAAAGCATCGGATATTTATGAACCACCTGTTTGAATTCCTTGGTGATCTCACCGCCCACTCTTTGAGAAGGTGAATCCGGGGACTTTAACTGAGGATATTCAGATTCTATCCTGATTAATTCTTCAAGAAGTAAATCAAAATCCCGATCAGATATTTCAGGCTTTGCGCTTACATAATACAGCCTATTATGTCGCTCTATCTCAGTACTGAGGTATTTGATTCTCTCCTGGGCATTATGCATATCCATTGCAGCAGGCTTGTGGTTAAATTATAAAATCACAGAGCCTTATTGTCTCCACTTGATATCCTTTTGAAAACATCAACGGCTTTTTTTGCCTTGGTTGAATCAGCAGTGGATTCGTTGTTTTGATTTGTAATCTCTATCAAATCCTTTAATACAAGTGCACAATGTGCAGAGAATTCTCGGGCATATCTGATAGCACCTGACAACATAGATACATTTGATGATATTCTGAAAAGGTCCTTCAGATCTGCTTTATCTTTTACCAATTCAGACTTCATGGCTAAGACTTTCTTGCGTTGGCCAATAAAAATGATAAGCATAATTACACTTACAAGAACTAAAGCAAAAAGCCATTTTACATCAAAAGAACCGGAAGATTTTGAAACCTTTACGTCGTCGGTTGCAGATTCCTTGCTGTAATCCACAGCGTTGGATTCGACCGACTGATTATTTGCCTGTTGGTTATTACTTGGTGATATTTGATTATTAGCTATGTTCTGTATAGAATCTTTAAGCGATTTTACACTTTTTTGATGTATTTCCTTATCAATTTCCAGATAGTTGAAGTATACCAATACGCCGCTTTTGAAATGATTGAAAAAGGCGAACTTATCAGACATTATGAGATATGCATCCCTTATTTTTAATTTGTCACCCAATAATTTGGCTTCAAGGGATAGCTTATCAATTCTGCTTTTTATAATATATACGTCATCTGCAGTTTTCGATTCCTGTAATAATGAAACTTGATAGCCTACTTTTGTAGATAGATCGTTAGAATTTTGCCCATAAGAGCATAGCGTTCCGCAAAGCGAAATCAATAGGACAATATGTGATTTTAATGTTTTCATGATTTCAAAGGCAATCGGATAATAAAGTCTGTACTGCTTTGAAAGTCGTTTTCAAGTATCAAATCGCCTTTATATTTGTTCACAATCAAGTCATAGCTTTCATAAAGCCCCAACCCAAGATGTTGTGAATCTGACTTTTCAGTGAAGAATGGTGTAAAGATCTGCTTTCTGACACTATCTGAAATGCCCACTCCATTGTCTTTCACCCTTACTTGAATAAACCTTGGAAGTTTTCTAGATGTGATAGTAACAGAGGGCTGGTATCCTTTTCCTGAATTTGCCTTTTTAAGCCATACCGATTCAAATGCATTTTCCAATATGTTGAAAAGCACAAACCTGATATCGTCGGCATTTAAATCAGTATCAGGGAGAATTTTCTCCAAATCCCTACGCATATCACAACTGAAATCAGGATAATGATCTCGCATACTATAGTATGCCTGTACACTAACCTCCTCAATCAGCCTATTAACGTTTGTCTTACGCAATCCACTGGAGCTCGACTTCGGCAATTCAGAGACCATGCGCTTTAAAATCTGCGTTCCGGAAATTATTTCTTTGGCAGATTTTATGTTGGGATTGTTTTTATCATTTATGATTTGAGCCATAAACTCTGTTTCCGCGGATGTCAAATCCATGGCGTGATCAATATCATTGGAAAGATTTGAAATGTTTTTCTCCAAAACTGGTTGAAGATTGATTTTGTCTTTCAACAATGCGTGCTGTTTTTTTGCATTGTGAGACATACTTTTTATGCGATTGAGCCTTTTGAAGCTCAAAAAAACCAATGCAATAGAAGCGAGGGTCATAATAAAAACTGAAATAAATGGAATCACACTTGGTGACAATTCATCATCTACTGGCGCAATACTTTCCTCTTTGACCTCTGTTTCAACAAATTCCTCATCATTTGAGTCGATGTTAGATTCAGAAACCCCTTCAGTAATTGAGGAATCTTTCAAAAACTTGAGTACCGACTTCAAACTATCGATTTCACGAATATGATTGGATTTGATTAATTCATTTTGTTGTTTCAACAATACCAATGCGTCCCTACTCTTGTTGTCTACAACTAGAAATTTGATACGTTCGATCCAATTTCCATTCGGAATCGCTTTTGCGGTATCCAATATCAATGGAGTCGCAATTGGTGGTAATACAATTGGGTTTGGCTTGGCGGTTTCAAAAGCCTGCCCCATTGAAGTGCTAACCCAAAGAATTAAAACTGGGAGAAGGATATTGTATTTAGGGACTTTCAAACGCCTATCTTACTAGCTGCTACAAATATAGATAATTCAACGAACAATTTAATATCACATTTAATTGATTGACAATAAGAAAAGACTTAAAACCTGAGATATTAATCAGGTTTTTATAGCTTTCACAAAACGCTCATTTCCACTCATATCCTTAAAAACTTCGATATTTTCAAAGCCAGCCTGCTCAAAAATTGAAAATACTTTTTTTCCAAAGCTTCGGTTAATCTCAACGACACAAATCCCGCCTATCTTCAAAAACCTTGAACTTTCTTCAGCAATTCGGTTATAGAATAAAAGAGGGTCATTACCCGTAACAAACAATGCCAAATGCGGTTCGAAATCTTTTACGTTTGCATCCGTAATTGAAATTTCACTTTCGGGAATATAAGGTGGATTGCTGATTATTAGATCGAATTGGGTGTAATCGACCGGTGGGGCACTTTTAAGTAAATCCGATTCGAGAAAATGGACTTCTACATTAAAGCTTTTTGCGTTTTCTCGCGCTACATTCAAAGCCTTAATAGACACGTCGGTGGCCCAAATAGAGGCATCTGGATACTCGAGCGCAAGGGAAATGGCAATGCACCCTGATCCCGTACATAAATCCAAAATGGCGGTTGGTTTTTCTTGAAATTCAGCAATGGCAATATGAACCAATTCTTCGGTTTCGGGGCGCGGAATTAACACGTCTGGAGTTACCTTGAAATATCGTCCATTGAAAAGTTCACAACCGGTTACATATTGTATTGGAATTCCTCCAATCAATCGCTCAATATCCGCCTTCACCGATTCAAGGTTAAAAACCTGAGTCATTTTTCCAAAATCGGAAATGAAAATATCTTCAACATAACGCCTGGCAATGGCTCTAGCCTCGCCTCTACCAAACTCTTTTTCCAACGAACTATATACCAGTTCAAAGGCCTCATGTTTATTCATCGCAGTAAAGGTAATTAACGTAAATTTGAATCGTGGTTTGGATGCAGGAAGAATATGGTTATATGAGACGATGCTTCGAATTGGCAAGTCGAGGTCTTGGTCACGTTGCACCTAACCCCATGGTGGGTTGCGTCATTGTAAAAAACGGGGAAATAATTGCTGAGGGTTACCATAAGAAATTTGGTGATCATCATGCTGAGATTGATGCGCTACTAAAACTTGATAAACCAAATGCCAAAGACATGCATGATCTAGTCATGTATGTAAGCTTAGAACCATGTAACCATCATGGCAAGACCCCTCCCTGTACTGAGGCCATTATCAAAAGTGGGATTCCAAAAGTTGTAGTTTCCAATCTTGATCCCAATCCATTGGTTTCAGGAAGCGGAATAGAAAGGTTAAAGTCATCTGGTTTGGTTGTAAATCATGGTATTTTAAAAGAAGAAGGAGCTTTTTTAAATCGGAGGTTTTTTATGTTCCATCAGAAAAAACGTCCATACATCATCCTTAAGTGGGCATCCAGTGCCGATGGTTTTATGGCGCCTACAGCTAATGTGAGAAGCAAGGAAAAGCAGCCTTTCTGGATATCTTCAGAATCATCCAGGAAATTGGTCCAGCAGTGGCGTGCCGAAGAGCAGGCTATCATGGTTGGAAAAAACACCGTCATAGAAGATAATCCTCGGTTGACATCGCGATTTCCTGGTGGTAAGAACCCAATCAGAATCATAATAGACCCTGAACTTTCTTTAAACTCAGAATTCCAAGTTTTTCATGAGCAAGGAAGTGTTTTAGTCCTAAATAATAAAGTTGAAGTTAAACGAGATTATGTAGAGTATTTGAGATTCAAGAAGAATGACTTGGAAGACATGTTGCATGTACTTTATAGGTCCGGTATTCAATCAGTAATCGTCGAAGGCGGTAAATTCACATTAGAGCGATTTATTGAATCCGGCTTATGGGATGAGTCCCGTGTATTCAATGCTCCACATGATTTGAGCTCCGGTTTACCTGGCCCTTCAATCAATGCAAAACCTGATTTTACAGAAAAAATCGAAGAGGATATTTTGCAAGTTTTTTACAATAAAAGCCAAATTTAAATGGTGCTGAATTTGATTCTGAGTATTATATCCTCAGCGCTTTTATTTGTCATATTGAAGAAATTCAAGGATTGGAATGTAGAAACCATCCATGGGATATTGGTGAATTATTTCATGGCCTCGCTACTTTCCATCTTATTTTCAGATATCAAATTTGATCAAACACTTCCACACATCTACCTTATATGGCCTTATGCAATCGGGATTGGGCTACTATTTATAATAGTATTTGTTTTAACTGGAAAAACTGCACAGCTATGTGGTATGGCAGCCTCGTCAATTGCATCCAAAATGTCTATGGTTATTCCAATTTCCTTAGGCGTTATCCTCTACAATGAGTCGTTTGGATTTCAAAAAGCCATAGGCGTTGCACTAGCCATTCCCGCCGTTATATTGGTTGGAGGCAAACCAGTTGATGCAAGCTCAAAAAAAACCGATAATAACTTTTGGTACCTTCCAATTTTGCTTTTTTTAGGCGCGGGATTGGTAGACACCGCCATAAAATATGCTCAGCATCAC
>JBKDSL010000197.1:0-2337 GCA_046340555.1 Bacteroidota bacterium | reverse complement strand
ACCTTGGTTGTGACATCTGTAGCTGGCTGTTCCGATACAATAAGCAACAATAGTCAAATAACCATTGCTCCTCCTGTTGCACCTGCGGTTTCTATCAATACTCAAAATGGTTGTGCTCCATTCGCAGCTTCTTTTAACAGCACCACTCCCGATGCGGCATTCTGGCTTTGGGATTTCGGCGATGGATCCACTTCCACCGTTGAAGACCCCAATCATATGTATCAGCAGGCTGGCATATATAGTGTTTCGCTTACAGTTGTTACTGCTTCAGGATGCACCACCTCGGTATCGCTTCCAAACTATGTAACCGTGCATGCGGCTCCTGTTCCCAACTTTACCGTTGGAAATACGGTTTCATGCGCGCCTGTTCAAACACTTTTCACCAACACTTCCACTGGAGCGGTAAGCCACAATTGGACTTTCGGCAATGGTACGTCTTCCAATAGCACATCCCCAACAGGGACCTTTACCATTTCAGGTAACTATGATGTAACGCTTACCGCTACCTCTGCAAACGGTTGTACGGCTTCTATTACGCAGCAAGTGAATGTAATTGCCCATGGCATCACTGCTTTCTTCACGGGTAACCCCACTATGGGTTGCGCTCCGCTTCCGGTGACCTTCGCGGGATCGTCAAGTCCTTTGGCTGCATCATGGTCATGGAGCTTCGGTGATGGCAATACCAGCGCTGCGAGAAATCCATCTAACACCTATAATGCTACTGGCAACTACAATGTGACCCTTGTGGTAACTTCTGCTCAAGGTTGTAAGGATACGCTTACCAAAAACGCTTATATCAAAGTGGTTACCGACACCACTCCATATGTGGTTCCCGATACCATGGTGGTTTGTTTGCCTCCAGGTGTGATCGGTTTCACTGCTCCTAATCAGGCCAACACCTGGTGGTCTTGGAACTTCGGTGATGGAGGAACGGCTTCTGTGCGCAGTCCTGTGCATACCTATACCGCTCCCGGCTTGTATACCGTTACATTGCAAACCTCTATGCCCGGCGGTTGTTCGCGCACTTACAATCCATTCGCCATTGTGCGTGTGGTGGAGGCCGATACCTTTCCGTTGGTTGCCATTACCGCATCGCCTTGCGGACCTTATACCGTTTCAATCGCTCCAGGTGGACCTATGGCGGGCACCTACTATTGGGATTTTGGCGATGGTTTCACCTCTACACTTCCAAATCCAACACATACGTATGCGCAACAAGGAACTTATTTGATCACCTTGCAAGTAACCGGTGTTGATGGTTGTGAAGTGGGTATGAGTACGGTTGTTACTTTCGGTCATGCCAATCCTATAACTGTTTCCGACAACGATGCCTGCACTGGTGATGTAATTTCTTTTGGTCTCAATCCGGCTTCTCAATTTGTATCTGCTGTTTGGGATTTCGGCGATGGAACTGCATCGAATCAATTGCAGCCCACGCACACTTACTTGTCTGCCGGATATTATCCGGTTTCTGTAACCATCGTAGATGTGAACGGATGTACTTATACTTATGCTTATCCAACATTGGTTAAGATCGGCGACCCTCAACCGTCTTTCACATTTACTCCCAATGTAGGTTGTGTGCCCTTCCAAGTGCAATTCACCAACACTTCAACTGGAGCCACTTCCTATTCATGGAATTTTGGTGCCGCAGGAAGTTCTACCATGGCCAATCCGAACTTGAATGTGACTGCACCCGGATTGCACAACGTAACATTGAATGCCACCATGAACGGATGTACCCGTTCGTATACGGTTCCAAATGCTATCACCGCCAACCAAGCTCAGGCGTTCTTCAATTTCACACCTACTACAGGTTGCCTTCCTTTAACCGCTAGTTTCAATGACAATAGCGTAAATCCTGTTTCATGGTTTTGGGAATTCGGCGATGGGGCCACTTCCACTTTGCAGAACCCCACACATACCTTTACGGCGGTTCCAGATTCCAACGTAAGGCTTACCATAACCGATATCAACGGATGTGTTGCCACTCGCGTGCGTACGAATGTACAGCCTGTGGTGCCAGTAATTCAATTCAACGATTCTACGGGATGCCGTCCATTGATGGTGAACTTCACTACGCCTACCGTTGCGGCTTCTTATATCTGGGATTTTGGTGATGGAACAACTTCTACCCTTCAAAATCCGAACCACTTGTATTTAACCGCTGGCAATTTCACGGTAACATTGAATTGCGTTCTGGCATCCGGATGCACGGCTACCACGGTAATGCCTGCCTTGATTGACGTAAACGCACCTGTTAGCGATTTCTATTCGCCTACAGCCGCCGTTTGTGCTCCATCGTTGGTGAACTTCGTGAACCAATCAAGCGGAGCC
>JBKDSL010000196.1:0-2991 GCA_046340555.1 Bacteroidota bacterium | reverse complement strand
CGAGATAAGTCTTCAGAATCTTGCTTCTAGAAGTGTGTTTCAGACGGCGTATGGCTTTCTCCTTGATTTGGCGAACCCTTTCGCGAGTCAGCTCAAAACGCTCTCCGATTTCTTCCAAAGTAAGGGAAGAATTACTTTCTGTTGCCAATCCATAATACAGTCGGATTACATCTGCTTCCCTTGGACTCAAAGTGCCCAGTGCGCGTTCGATTTCGCGGCGGAGCGACTCACCAATCAATCCTACTTCTGGAGAGTGGATATCTTCACCGGGAATCAAATCCAACAGGTTGCCGTCTTCGCCTTGTAAAAAGGGAGCATCCATGGAAACATGTCGGCCGGAGCTACGCATGGTGTCAACGATATCTTGACTTGGGATTTGCAATACCTGTGAAATCTCATCATTGGTAGGCTCACGTTCGAAATCCTGCTCTAGCTGTGAGAAAGTCTTATTGATTTTGTTGATGAATCCGATTTTATTCAATGGCAATCGCACGATGCGAGATTGTTCTGCCAAGGCTTGAAGAACGGATTGACGAATCCACCATACAGCATAAGAGATGAATTTGAATCCACGTGTTTCATCGAAACGTTGGGCAGCTTTGATCAATCCCAGGTTACCTTCGTTAATCAAGTCACCCAAGGTGAGTCCTTGGTTTTGGTATTGTTTGGCAACCGACACAACGAAGCGAAGATTAGCTTTAGTAAGAGTTTCCAGTGCCTTTTGGTCTCCCTTTTTTATACGTGTAGCAAGGTCAACTTCTTGTTCTGATGTCAACAGCGACAGTTTGCTGATTTCTTGCAAATACTTGTCGAGGGACTGCGTTTCACGGTTCGTAACCTGCTTGGTAATTTTTAATTGTCTCATGTTATGTAATGGTTGCTATGTTGGTTTTGGGTCCTTTAACTTGAAGTTCCTAACCTTGTTGCAGCATTACTTGAATCGGTTTTGTAAGAAAATCGAGGAAAATGAACGTTTTTTGAGCTTTGCCTGCCCTGAATCGATGTAAATCGGCACTTATGAACAGATTTTCTTACGTAAAGGGCCCTTTGTTGAAAGCAAGGTTTAATGTAAATTCAGTCCATTATCCACGAAAATCTTGCTTAAAAGTGGAATATGGTCCCAGAAATCAAGTTTGACGAATGCTATCAATGCAAAAGCCCCGCCAATTGGCGGGGCTTTCATATAATAAAGGTGTTTTTATTAGTTGTCGGATGGAGCTTTGCGCTGAGGCTTTGATCCATCCGGCCTTGAACCGCCTGAGTCACCAGAACGTTCTGGTTTTGGCAGCAGGGCTTTTCTGGACAACTTCAGCTTATTGGTCTTTTTGTCGATTTCAATGAGCTTCACCTGTATAATATCGCCTTCCTTAAATACGCCGTCCATACTTTCCAAGCGATCCCATGAGATCTCGGAGATGTGAAGCAGTCCGTCTTTTCCAGGCATGATTTCCACAAATGCGCCATAGGCCATGATGGATCGTACTTTACCATCATAAACGTCGCCAATTTCAGGAACAGCTACGATAGCACGAATCCTGCGCTTGGCATCTTCAATAGAAGGTTTGTCGGCTGAAGCGATTTCAACATAGCCCTTGCCATCCCGCTCTTCGATGCTGATAGTGGCACCGGTCTCACGTTGCATCTCTTGGATGATTTTTCCACCAGGTCCGATAACGGCACCGATGAACTCCTTGTCGATAACTAGGGTTTCAATACGTGGTGCATGAGGCTTATAGTCATCAGCAGGAGCGGAAATGGTCTTGTCCATTTCATTCAGGATGTGCACGCGGCCATCTTTGGCTTGTTTTAACGCTTGCAGCATGATGTCGTATGGGAGACCGTCAACCTTCAAATCCATCTGGGTGGCGCAAATTCCTTTGCGGGTTCCGGTCACTTTGAAGTCCATGTCGCCCAAGTGATCTTCATCGCCTAGGATATCAGACAAAACCGCGTAACGCTTACCATCGGTAATAAGTCCCATGGCGATTCCACTGATTGAGCTTTTCATTTTGATACCGGCATCCATCAGCGCAAGCGAACCTGCACAAACGGTAGCCATAGATGAAGATCCGTTTGATTCGAGGATGTCGGATACGACACGGATAGTATATGGACAATCTTCAGCACCTGGCAAAACCTTCTTAATGGAGCGCATCGCTAGGTTTCCGTGTCCTACTTCGCGACGACCCAATCCACGGTTTGGCTTTACCTCACCTGTAGAAAATCCTGGGAAGTTGTAATGCAGCAAGAATTTGTTCATGCCGAAGAACATCGCGCCATCGATGATTTGCTCGTCTTGCTTTGAGCCAAGGGTAACAGTGGTGAGCGATTGTGTTTCTCCGCGGGTAAAAATGGCCGAACCGTGCGTTGAGGGCAGGTAACCAACTTCCGTCCAAATATTACGTATTTGAGTAGTTGTTCTGCCGTCGAGACGCTGCATGGTGTCGAGCATCATGGTACGTACCGCCTCTTTCTCTACATCGTGGAAGTATCGGTTGATGAGACCCTCTTTTGCAGAAAGTTCTTCTGGACTAAGTGACGCTTTGAATTCATTGACGATGGTATTGAAACCTTCGCGACGGGCCGACTTGTTATCATTACCCTTAGCGGCAAAGTCATATGTCTTTTGGTAAGTTGCCTCACGAACACGTGCACGAAGTTCTTCGTCATGCGTCTCATGGCTGTACTCCCGCTTTGGTGTATTTCCAGCCATTTCGCGAAAATCAAGCTGTGCCTGGCATTGTTGTTTGATGGCTTCGTGCGCAAACTTGATGGCTTCAACCATTTCCTCCTCGGAAACTTCGCTCATTTCACCTTCTACCATAACCACGTCCTTCATGCTTCCGGCTACGATCAAATCGATATCGGCCTTCTCGGTTTCAGAAATGGTAGGGTTAATCTTCAGGGTTCCATCAATTCGACCAACACGAACTTCAGAAATTGGGCCATTGAAAGGAATGTCAGAAATGGTAAGCGCTGCGGAAGCTGCTA
>JBKDSL010000195.1:0-4032 GCA_046340555.1 Bacteroidota bacterium | reverse complement strand
CGAAGTGGTAGGCTCAATGGAGAGCGCAAAAGGATTTCCGCTTTGGAGGTTTTTTCCTGATAGCCGGGATGCCTGATACGAAGCCACTACACGCACAATATTCCAAATCCTCCTGAAAGTCAGGTGTTTCAAAACATTGAGCTGGTCTATTAGGGCGGGTCGCATAAGCTATTTGCCACAAAGATAACCATCCCCTCCTTCGGCAGTCGGTTGCTTACCTTTGCGTCATGGAATCCATGCAGCAAACTGAGCAGGAGTTGGTGGCCGACTTTGAACTTTTTGATACTTGGGAAGAAAAGTATCACTACATCATTGAGCTCGGTCAAAAACTTCCCAATCTCGATAATTGTTTCAAGACCGATGATTATCGCATCAAGGGTTGCCAAAGCAGTGTTTGGCTCCATGCCAGATATGAAAACGGCATGGTGTACTTTGATGCCGACAGCGATTCTACATTCGTGAAAGGTGAAATTGCCTTACTCATCAAAGTCATGTCGGGCCGTACGCCAACCGAAATACAAGGGTCTCAATTGGCGTTCATAGATTCCATCGGGTTGCGTCAACATATGGCTGCAACACGGGCTAATGGTTTGTCAGCCATGATTAAACAAATGAAATTATACGCACTTGGATTTACCACCGCGCAATCTTGAAAGAAACAATGGATGAAGTGAAATCATTACACGATAGGGTGGTGGATGTACTCAAAACATGCTACGACCCTGAAATTCCAGTCAACATTTACGACTTGGGCCTGATATATGAAGTGCTTGTGAGCGACGGTAACGACATTCATGTGCGCATGACGCTCACATCGCCTGCCTGTCCCGTGGCTGAAACCTTACCTCCGGAAGTGGAAAACAAAATCCGCGAACTTCCCGATGTGAATAACGCTAAAGTGGAAATCACCTTCGATCCACCTTGGGATAAGGATATGATGAGCGAAGAGGCAAGGTTGGAACTGGGAATGTGGTAATTTGATTGACGATAAATGATTTACGATTTACGATTGACAATATAAAATTGACGGATGACTTGCAATTTGCGATGCTCTATTTCGACGAATGAATTCGGATTGAACAATTGCTTATCGCTTTTCCCCAAATACCAATGACCAACTCCGCCCTGAGCCTGTTTACCCTGAGTTTATCGAAGGGCCGAAGGGTGACCAATGACTAGTGAACATTCCCGCTCATGTCTGATATAACAAACAAAGTTGCTTCAAGTGGTTTATTAACCATCGACCCTGCAGATTTCATGCATCAGGAAGTGGTAGAGATAGATTTGCGGCAAGTATTGTTCCAGGACATGATTTTGCGTGAACAGGATATGCGTGATTTTGTAGCCAATCATGATTGGTCGGCATACCAAAACAAACATGTGGCGGTTCACTGCTCTTCCGATGCTATCATCCCCATGTGGGCATGGATGTTGGTCACGGCAGCATTGCAACCTTATACTTCCGACATCTTCGCAGGCGACCCAAAAGACTTTAAAAACATGTTGGCGCTTCGCGCTGTTTCCGTTTTGGATACACTACCTTTTTCAGACGCGCGTATAGTGGTAAAGGGTTGTGGTGAAATAGATGTTCCACCTGCCGTTTATGCTGCACTATGCGCAAAGTTGCGCCCCGTTTCGCGTAGCATCATGTTTGGGGAGCCTTGTTCTACGGTTCCTGTTTTCAAACGCAGCAGCTGATTTTCGCTCTGATTTCGTTACTTAGCGTACGATGTCCAGAATTAAAGTTTTGTCAGGCCCCCTCGCTGCATTATGCATCATGGCCTTTTTTGACCTCGATCCAGGTAACCCTATGGCAACACGTATGGCTGCCATTACCGTGTGGATGGCAATCTGGTGGCTAACAGAGGCCGTGCACTTGGCGGTTACCGCATTCATCCCATTCGTATTCATACCGCTTCTAGGAATCGCCGATCCCAAAACAGTTGCGTTCCAATACATGGATCAGGTCATTTTCTTGTTTATTGGAGGATTCATTCTGTCGTTTGCAATAGAGAAATGGGGACTTCATGAAAGGATTGCACTTAGAATATTGATGACTACCGGTACCAAAGCCGATCGCATCCTCATCGGTGTTATGGTTACTTCTTTTTTGATATCCATGTGGATATCTAACACTGCTACAGTCATGATGTTGTTGTCGGCTGTATTTGCCATAATCAACATGACCGATAGGCAGATGGCTGATTCTGATGAAAGCAATGGATTGGCGAAGGCCTTACTGATAGGTTTGGCCTATTCTGCAACCATTGGAGGCATGGCCACGTTGGTGGGTACACCTCCCAATATGGTATTTGCCAGGGCATATCAAGATGCTTATCCTGAATCAGGTGGTATTTCATTTTTCAAATGGTTTTCCATAGGATTTCCAATCGCGCTAATGTTGCTGGTTGTTTGTTATCTGGTCCTACGGTTTACTTTTATTGGCAAAACTTCGAGTGCTGATGCAGTTGGGCCTGGATATTTCAGTGAAGCCTATAAGAGACTAGGGCCTGTAGCTGTTGAGCAAAAGATTGTCGGTTCCATTTTTGCCATCACGGCATTATTGTGGTTTACCAGGGCGGATCTTGATTTGGGTATTGTAACGTTGCCAGGTTGGTCGGGTTTGTTTCATCAAGCGGATTACATACAAGACAGCATGGTGGCTGTTTTCATGGCCATGCTGTTGTTTGTCATACCTGCATCTCCATCCAAAGGTGGTTTTTTGTTGGCTTGGAAAGACGTGTCCAAGCTTCCATTTGACATCATCCTCTTATTCGGTAGCGGATTCGCTTTAGCCAAAGGTTTTGAGCTGTCGGGCTTGAGCAACTGGATTGCAGCAGGCTTATCCATTTTCTCTGGCACAAATGTCCTGTTGTTGATTGCGGGTATTTGCCTGATAGTTTGTGTTATCAGTGAGTTCGCATCCAATGTGGCCAGTATCCAATTGGTGATCCCAATTTTGATAGCATTCCAAAAAGACCTGGGAATAGACCCTCTTCTGTTATTGGTTCCGGCCACATTGGCAGCCTCATTGGGTTTTATGATGCCAGTGGCAACGGCACCCAATACCATTGTTTTTGGAAGCAACCGTATTTCCGTGTCCGACATGGTTCGGTCAGGATGGTGGATTAATTTTGCAGGAATATTGATTATCACCCTTTTGGTGTGGGTGTTTTTGACCTTTCTTTGACTTTTTTCACCTTCAAAAACGTTACTTTAGCGACCTGATTTTCACAAACCAATAACCCTAAATTCATTATCAGAAATGTTTAAAAGAAAGCTTTGGATTTTACTAATCCTATTACTACCCGCCCTAACGCTCCGAGCCGATCAGGGCATGTGGCCTTTGAATCTAATCAGCCAACTGCAAGACTCCATGCAGGCTCGTGGATTGCGATTGAGCGCAGATGATATCTATAGCATCAATAAGGCATGTGTTAAAGACGGAGTGGTAAGATTGATGAACAAGCAGAACCGCATGTTCTGTACCGGTGAAATCATTTCAGGCCAAGGATTATTCCTAACCAACCATCACTGTGGTTATGGAGCCATCCAAGAGCTTAGCACACCGGAAGACAATATCCTTGCCAATGGGTTTTGGGCAAAGGATCAAGCGGCTGAACGCCCTGCCAACTTCAACATCGGTTTGCTATCGAGGGTTGAGGAAGTAACACAAATGATTGTGGATAGCCTTCCCAAAGGGGATGACGAAGCGGCTAGAAGCAAAGCGCTTTCAGCACTGATTCGCTCATCGTCTGCCAAACTCAAGGAAGCCCTTGGAAAAGACAAGGACTTTTATGTGGTGGAAATCGTGCCTTTCTGGGCAGGTAACAAGTTTCTCTCCATGTACTACAAGGTTTTCACAGATATCCGCTTGGTAGGAACGCCCCCTGAGAATATCGGGAAATTTGGCGGTGATACAGACAACTGGATGTGGCCTCGACACACTTGTGATATCGCCTTGTTCCGAATTTATTCCGACGCCAACAACAACCCGGCTGTATTCAACAAGGACAACAAGCCATTCACTCC
>JBKDSL010000194.1:0-3481 GCA_046340555.1 Bacteroidota bacterium | reverse complement strand
TAACATCCTCAAGCAACTTACCAATACCCCCGGCTACGATGCCGAACCTACAGTATCGCCCAAAGGGGACAAGATTGTTTTCACTAGTTTACGTTCTGGGGATTTAGAACTCTATACCATGAATATCGATGGCTCCAATGTGAAGCAGATTACATCGGGTTTGGGATATGATGGTGGTGCGTTTTTCTCTCCCGACGGAAGTAAAATCATTTTTAGATCCTCACGACCCAAAACCGAAGAGCAAATCAAGATATATAAAGACTTATTGGCCGAGGGATTGGTAATGCCTACAGAGATGGAATTGCATATCTGCAACGCCGATGGCTCTGACCTGCGCCAACTCACGAGCCTGGGTAAGGCCAATTGGGCACCGTTCTTCCACCCATCCGGAAAGAAAATCATCTTCGCTTCAAATCACAAATCAACACGCGGTATACCTTTCAATCTCTACATGATTGATATCGACGGCAAAAATTTGGAGCAAATCACCTTCGATGGCTTTTTCGATTCCTTCCCTATGTTCAGTCCGGATGGTAAGAAAATCATATTCTCTTCCAACCGTAATAACGGAGGTACGCGAGACACCAACTTGTTCATCGCCGATTGGGTCGACTAACCAACTGTCAATTCCTTATTCTGACTTTTTTCAATGAAAGCAGGTTCATGGCATTCATGCCCAAACCTGTTACGTTTTTACCTCTTAGCCTAACCACCTCGTCGTAATAAAGCACTACCGTGGGTGATTGACTGATGGCAAGCTGATCCATTTCAGTGTATAGTAGTTTTCGGCCATTCGAATTGTTCTCTACCATGGCTTTGCTATAAAGTGAATCGAACACAGTGGAGGAGAAGTGGGTATAATTCGGACCAACAGGTGCGTGATTTGGGGAATAAAGCAGCGACAAGTAGTTTTCGGCATCTGGGTAGTCAGCAATCCAAGAACCTCTGAAAAAGGTAAGTTTCTGTTTGGCTACCATCTCACGGTGTGTAGCACCTTGGTTCACCTCTACACGAAGGCGGATGCCCGACTCAGCTAACTGACCTTGCATGAACTCGCACAAGTCTTGGTATTCTTTCGTTGTTGAAAGTGTGATTTCTGGAAGTCCTATACCATTAGGAAACCCCGCCTCCTTCAGTAAATTCCGCGTCTTTTCTGGGTCATAAACATATCCGGAAACTTGTTTCGCATCAAAGCCCGGCATCCCAGGAGGCACCATTCCGTAAATTCCTGGTGTACCGATACCATTGCGTAAATAGCGAATCATTTTGACCCGATCGAAACCATAGTTGATAGCTTGGCGGATACGAATGTCATTCAAGGGATTTTTGATCCCGTCGGATTTTTCCAAATCCATCAAGATGCCTAGATATTCGGTATTCAGATATGGAGCTTTGTCCATCAAAAAGCGCTTGCGATATTTTTCACGCAGATTACCGTTGCGGTCCAATAGTTCATCCTTATAGCTGGCATCCAACCCCGATATGAAATCCAATTTGCCTTTTACAAATTCCATAAAGGCCGCTTGCTTATCCGATAAAAACGAAATCGACACAGCATCCATAAAAGGCATACGCTCTCCTTGGTGAGTTTCAAAATACTTTTCATTCTTATGGAAAACAAGCGCGGTACGTTCTTCCCAAATAAACATCTTGAATGGCCCCGTTCCAACAGGGTTTTTCCTGAATTCTTTGCCATGATGCTGCACTGCCTCATAAGGAACTACCGAACAATATTGCGTGGTTAGAAGTCCGGCAAAAGCCGGGAGGGGTTTTGAAAGACGGATAATGAAAATCGAGTCGCCTAAACAGGTGAAGGATGGGTTTCCAGAAGAATCACGCAGTACCTGGTTGAACACCCACGTGCCTGGTGATAAGGTGGACGGTTCCAGTATGCGGTTAAACGAAAATTTGAAGTCGGAGGCTACGACTCTCCGCCCTTTTCCATTGGGAAAAACAGGACTATCGTGAAAAAATACATCCTGTCGCAGTTTGAATCTGTATTCTAGGCCATCGCTGGAAACCAAGAAGCTATCGGCTATGCAGGGCATAACCTCCAACGAATCGTTCATTTGAAGCAGTCCGTTGTACAATTGGTTGCAAGCCCATACGTCAGCTTGGCCGCGGGCAAAAGCAGGATCCAACGAGCTTACGCCGGAAGCCTCATTGTACCTGAAAACCGTCTTGCCGTTGTGATTTGGTCCACTTTCCGTGCAGGAAACCGTAAAGACAATTCCAATTAAAAGTATCCAAAGGGGTCTCCCGAACATGGTCCAAAATTAGCTTTTTATGATGTCCTTTGCACCGGATCGAAGTAAGTAAGAGAGGGCTATTTTTAGTAATTTTGCCTTATGGCCGAATCCAGAACCATAGCTTTTCACACCTTGGGTTGTAAACTCAATTTCGCAGAGACTTCCTCAATCGGCAAACAGTTCCGCGATGCAGGCTATGGCAAGGTTTCCATGGAGGATAAACCGGATGTTTTTCTGCTCAACACCTGTTCAGTAACTGAAAACGCCGATCGCGAATGCCGAACGGTTGTCAATAGGGCTCTTTCTATCAATCCTAATGCTATTGTAGTGGTAACTGGATGTTTTGCCCAACTTAAACCTGAATCGATTGCATCCATACCTGGAGTCGACTTGGTTCTGGGTGCATCAGAGAAATTCAATGCACCTCGGTATGTTGATCAAATCAGAAATAAGGGGATTGCAACTGTGCACTCCTGCGATATTGAAACAGTTGCGGGGTTTGTTAGTTCCTGGTCTTCTGGCGACCGTACACGTGTTTTCCTCAAGGTTCAAGATGGTTGCGATTATAATTGTAGTTTTTGTACCATTCCATTGGCACGAGGTGCCAGCAGAAGCAATTCAATATCGGGAGTGTTGAATGAGATATCCAAAATCGTAGATAGTGGCGCAAAGGAAATAGTGCTAACAGGAATCAATCTTGGCGATTTTGGAATCGACGAGCAAGGTAAGCGTGTCGAAACCTTGTTCGGTTTGTTATCGGCAATCGAGGAGCTTGCGCCTCCCGTTCGCATACGCTTGTCTTCGGTCGAGCCCAATCTACTTGAAGATCGCATTATCTCACTGGTGGCCTCCTCCCGGATATTCATGCCGCATTTCCATCTTCCGCTTCAGAGCGGTTCAGATACAGTGCTGCGAAGAATGCGCAGGCGGTATTTGGCAGGTCTTTATAGCGACCGCGTAAATGCCATAAAAACACTTATGCCCCATGCCTCCATTGGAATGGATGTGATTGTTGGATTTCCTGGTGAAACAGATGACGAGTTTATGCAGACCATGGATTTCATCCGTGAAACGGATGTTACCTATCTGCATGTATTTACTTATTCTGAGCGCAACAATACCTTGGCCGCAACCATGGAATCTGCCGTTGCACCTGCAACTAGAAAAGAACGCAATCGCATGCTGCGCATCCTTTCCGAAAAGAAAAACAGGGCATTCTCGGAAACCAATGC
>JBKDSL010000193.1:0-8120 GCA_046340555.1 Bacteroidota bacterium | reverse complement strand
GGTGGCAGCCCTATGATAAGGGGCTTTGCCGCAAATCGGTTGCTATATTCGGTAGACGGAGTACGTATGAACACTGCCATTTTCCGCAGTGGCAATTTGCAAAACGTTATTTCACTCGATCCGTTTGCAATTGAAAAGACGGAGGTGCTGTTCGGACCCGGAAGCGTGCTCTATGGCAGCGATGCCATTGGAGGCGTAATGATGTTTCGAACATTGACGCCTTATTTCAGTTTGAATGACACGTTGGCTGTAAATACTAAGGCTTCCATTCGATACGCTTCTGCTAACAACGAGCGTACCGGACACATGCATGTGTCGTTGGGAAGCCGTAAAATCGCAACGCTTTTCGGATATACACGATTTGAATACGGCGATTTGCGTATGGGAAGCAAAGGTCCTGATGAATATTTGAATACGTTTTATGTGGTACGCGAAAACGATTCAGACCTTGTGGTTTCAAACCGTGATCCCCAGATCCAGAAGAACACCGGCTATATTCAAGACAACTTTACTTGGCGATTGAAATGGATCCCCAATGATAACACCACCGCCGACGCCGGAGTTTATTACAGCGCAACCGGCGATTACAATCGTTACGACCGGCTCATCAGAACTTCAAACGGAAAACCTTCAAGTGCCGAATGGTATTACGGTCCTCAAAAATGGTTGATGACTCGATTGTCGTTACAACACAATAGCAAAGGAAAAGCATACGATGAGATGTCACTTCAAGGTGCATGGCAACGATTTGAGGAAAGTCGAAACGACCGCTCGTTCGGCAAAAACACCCTTAAAATAAGAAAGGAACGAGTAGATGCATTTTCATGTAATGCTGACTTCCGTAAAAAAGCCAACGATGTATTCGAGATACATTACGGAGCGGAGGTGAGTGTGAATAAAGTAGCATCAACAGGTTCCGACAAGGACGTTTCCACAGGAATTGCAACAACAGGTCCTTCTCGTTATCCTGATGCCATATGGAGCTCATATGCGGGCTATCTTACAGCGGAGCTTACGGCAGGTGCGCGGTCCATATTCTCACTGGGTATTCGATACAACAGTTTTGCACTTCAAGCAGAGTTTGACACCACTTTCTATAAATTCCCCTACACTTCATCTGAACTGCAAAGTGGAGCCCTTACCGGATCGGCCGGGTGGAAATACGATTTGAACGAACATTGGCAATTGGATATTATAGGATCTTCAGGATTTCGCTCACCAAATGTTGACGACATGGGGAAAGTGTTCGATAGTGAACCGGGTTCGGTTGTAGTTCCAAACCCTGATCTGAAATCCGAATATGCATGGAACGCAGAAATTGGAATATCAGGAACCATGTTTGAAAAAATCCATGTGGATTTATCAGCTTACCACACTTGGTTGGATAATGCAATGGTTCGTCGTGATTTTCAATTGAACGGATCCGACAGCATATTGTACGATGGTGTCTTGAGCCAAGTGCAAGCGATACAGAATGCTGCCGTGGCTAAGGTAATGGGAGTTCATTTGGGATTTTGGTACGCCTTTCATCCCAGTTGGAGCTTACAAGGCTCTTTCAATTACCAAAAGGGGGAGGAAGAACTGGATGATGGATCTTCTGCTCCGCTTAGGCATGCTGCTCCTTTTTTCGGATCGTTCCGGGTCACGTATCGAAAAAGCCAATTTACAGCCGAAGCATCTGTCGAATCGGTTGGTGCGGTTCCATATAAACAAATGCCATCGGAATATATCGCCAGTCCGCATTTGTTCGCTTCGGATTCAAACGGGAATCCATATGCACCAGCATGGACCATCATCAACTTCAGAATGAAACAAGGTATTAAAAAGCATTACACAGTGGTTTTTGGAGTGGATAACATTGCCGACTTGCGGTATCGAACGTTTGGTTCCGGTATGGCAGCCGCTGGCAGAAATTTTTCCTTTGGCGTTCACGCAAGCTTTTAATCCGTAAAAGATGGAATTCGTCCTCTTTTTCACAGCATTTTCTGCCTCCCTGCTCACTTTTTTTTCGGGCTTCGGACTAGGCACATTGTTGATGCCCGTGATGCTGATATGGTTTCCGGCGCCATTGGCCATTGCCTTAACCGGAGCCGTACATTTTGTAAATAGCCTTTTCAAGCTTTCATTAACTCACCGAAATGTTGATAAGGCCATTTTCCTGCGCTTCGGTATTCCCGCCATCCTTGCAGCCTTATTGGGCTCATGGGTACTGTTGCAATTGGATACACTTCCCGTTTGGTTCAACTATCAAATCTTTGGCTTGAATGCGGAAACCGGTCCCATGAAAATCATGATATCGGGACTCCTGTTGATGTTCGTTTTGATGGAGTATGCACCCGGGATGAAACGATTGGCGTTTGATCAAAAGTGGTTGCCTATCGGGGGCATACTCAGTGGGTTTTTCGGCGGACTCACAGGAAACCAAGGCGCATTAAGGTCGGCATTCCTAGTCAAAACTCGATTAACCAAAGAGCGGTTCGTGGCAACTTCTGCTTTGCTTTCAGCTTGTGTTGACTTAACACGACTAGGCAACTATGCCAATGGCATGCAAATGCATTTTGATGATCGTGTTTTACTCCCCTTGGTAATATCGGCCTCAGCCGCCATGTTAGGCGCTTTCATCGGCAACAAGCTTTTGAAAAAAACAACCTTTGCCACAATGCAAAAAACAGTTGCGTTATGCTTGGTGTTATTGGCTCTCGCCTTGGGATTCGGAATTTTGTAGGACTAAATCACTCTATATAAGTTACCGAGATCTGTCCATTGCTGATTTGCTTTATATCGCCGGTGATGGGCGACCTGAGCGAGCCGATGAATGTGGCCCGTATTTTATTCGACACACTGTCGTGGTATGAGATGATGATGCTTCCGGCATTGCTATCCACGGATGTCCATGCTAAACCAAGCTGGTCTGTGTAAACAATTACATTTTGGTCTTGTGAAACATTGTAGGTTCCCGGCTCGATGCTATCAAGCTCCATGGTAAGTGACACTCCCGTCAAGGTGAGCCCGTTTAAAGTCAAGCCAACGGCATAACCAGCTATGATGTTGGCATTGGCACAGTAGGATGATCCATCGAACTCCCATTTGATACTACCGTTCACCATTTGGCATTCATCCAAAAAGGGAACCTCGTCAGTAATTTTTTCAGAACAAGATGACAACAAGGAAACAGATAATAATAGTGCAAGAGGTTTCAAGCGCATGTTGATGGTTTTTGAGCTATAAAAGTAAAGTCTATAGGTTGTATTTTCATGTAAATCTCAACCGCATTCTTACAAAAAAGGCCTCCATCATGTTGGAGGCCTTTGTAGAGGGGAGTTTGTGGTTTAAAAATGAGTCATCATTGAACCACGAAACGCGCTTGAATCTGTTTATCGTTAAGCTGTAGGACTGCGGCATAAATGCCAATAGGCCATTTGGAAATATCCAACATCAACTTGCCGATACCGGCACAGGCATTTGAGTAAACACGTTGTCCATTCAGGTCATAAACATTTACAGTTCCACAAACAGGTTCGTTCCAGGATATAGTTACTTGGTCATTTGAAGGAACCGGATACACCTAAACACCGGCTGCGGCCGCTTCGGTGATGCCCGTGGTGTTGATGGTGACAGTTTGCACTATGGTGTCATTCGGACATGAAGCGCTTCCGGCAATGAGGGTAACATTGTAGACACCATCAAACGCATAGGCATGAAATGGATTTGCAGATGTGCTTTGCGATCCATCACCGAAATCCCAGAAATAGGTGGCTCCGCCAACGGTAGTGTTTGTGAAAACCACAACCGTGCCGTTCACATTAAAGCTGAAGTCGGCGTCGATGGGTGGATCAACAACTATGGTTACAGAATCAGTGCGACTGCATGTGGTTTGTTGACTTGTGGCCGTTACAACGTAAGTTGTGGTAGCGGTCGGTGAAACCGTTTGGTTACTTCCTGTGAGTGTTCCTGGATTCCAACTATAGAGTATGCCGAAACCACCACCACCTTGAATAAACGCTTGTAGGTTGGTTGTAGTACCGGAACAAATCGTATCATTATTAGTGGTAGCATTCACATTGGGAGATGTTCTGAACTGCACCTGCAGCGTAGTGGTGTCAACACAACCGTTGGCATCGGTACCGATGATGGTGTAAGTGGTGGATTGTGTTGGGGCAGCCAATGCACTATCACCGTTGGCGCTTGATGCGATATTGGGAGTCCAACTATACGTATTGGCTCCAGAAGCTTGTAGTAACACAGGAGCTGAATTGCTGCAGTAAAACACATTGGTGCCTGGTGTTACGCTAACCACTGGTAAAGGCGTTGAAATTACGGTTACCTCAACAGGAGCGGTGCTGTCTGATAAGGCGGAGGCGTTGCAAGTAACAACACAGCGATACCAAGTGGTACTGGTGATGGTGCCGCTGTTGGTACTAACTTCGCTCAAACCGAAATCGGTCCAAGGTCCCGAGTTGCTGGCTGATGATTGCCACTGGTAGGAAATGCCAAAGCCCGATGCAGCGCCATTGAGAGAAAGGGCTGTGCTTCCGCTGCCTCCGCAAATGGTGCTTAATGAAGCTGTAACGTTACCAGCCGCTGGAGTACCGCTACACGGTGTAGGATAAGAATCATAGCTGAAATCATCTACATAAATGTTTCCTCCACCTCGTGCTGTGCCGCGCAAGATGATGTAATTCGTGTTGGTGTTAAAGCTGGCGGGGATGTTAAACGTGTACTGGTACCATGCGTTAGCCGGTTCGGCATTGGGCAGGTTGAAAAACCTACTGCGTGCAACACCGCCGATGCGTATGGCTCCGGTAGCCGATGCAGTTGTGTTCACAAAGATGGTGATGCTATCACCGGCCGTGCTACTGTTTTCACGGTAAACCCATAAACTGAAGTAAGGTGTTGTCCCTTGGGTATTCGAATAGTCGATCACAGGACTATAGAAGAAATCTTGCGTGCCGCTGGGCTGCTGGTTGGATGAGAATCGCGCCATGGCAGCACCACTGTGCGGAGTGCAAGTAGGATTGGTGCCGTTGGTGCGCTGTACCCACAAACTGGTTGCTCCCGAGTTGGTCCAGCCGCCGGTTGGGAAAGGGGTCGTGTTGAAACTTTCATTGGTAATCACTTGCTGCGCTTGGCTGTGCAGCGAACAGGCGGTAATCGACAGCGCCAAGCAGGCTGTCAGGAATCTTGTTTTCATTTTTTTGATTCGGTTGTTGGTGTATTATTAACGGATGAGCGTTACGGATCCCTTATAGGAGGAGCCAGCAACTGTAACTGTAAGGTAATAGGATCCTGAAGGAAGTTCTTCCCCGGTGTTTTCGGTTTTTCCATTCCAGCAGTATTTGCCAGGGCCGGAAGTAAACACGGGACGGCCCCATCGGTTGAAAATCTGTATGGCGCTGCAGCCATCGAAGTTGAAGTTCGCGCCTAATTCAAAGCAATCGTTTTTGCCATCGTTGTTTGGCGTAAACACATTCACCAGGTCGTTAAACAATACATCCAACAACGGCCCGCTGTAGTTCTGGGTCAAGGTGTCGTAGCAGATGTTGTTTTGCGCCACCAATGTAATCACTGTTCCGCTGAGGCCGAAGTTGTAGGTGGGATTCACATCCGTGGATGTGCTGCCGTCAGGGAACGACCAATAGTAGTTGGTTGCGTTTTGACTGGTATTGATCAATGTGGTTTCAATTCCATTACAAGTGGCAGTGGTGACATTCTCATCCACTTCAAAGGATGCAACAGGCACATCGTTCAATGCTACATTTACATCTTCAGTATCGGTACATCCATTCTGGTCTGTCACCGTTACGGTGTAAGTGATAGGCGATGCAGGCGTGGATATAGGGTTGTTGATGGTTGCGTTACTTAGACCCGTTTGTGGCGACCAGCTGTAACTAACTCCGCCACCAGCAATCAAGGAAACGCTTGAGCCAGTACAGATCGTTGTATCGTTACTTGCTGTTGCAACAGGCAATGCGTTTACGGTTACAGAAACCGTGGCTGAGTCAATACAACCATTCTGGTCGGTAACCACAACTGTGTAAACGGTAGAGGTTGATGGTGATGCGGTTGGGGAAGAAGAGTTAGGGTTCGACAATGAACCCGCAGGCGACCAGCTGAAGTTGCTGCCTCCTGTTGCGTTCAGCGGAAGAGAATTGCCAACGCAAATGGCGGATGCGGGAGTCACCGTGATGGTTGGAAGTGGATTCACCGTAACAGTTACCGTATCGGCATTCACACAACCGAACTGGTCGGTTACTTGAACGATATAGTTCGTTGTGGAACCAGGAGCTGCCACTGGGTTGCTGATGTTGGTATTGTTCAAACCGTTTGAAGGCGACCATTGATACCCTGTTCCACCCGTTGCGCTGAGTTGCACCGACTGACCTGAGCAGAATGCCACGTTTGGACCAGCATTGGCTGCAGGCAAATCGTGTACGATCACATTCAGCAGAACGGTATCGCCCACACATCCGTAAGAGTTGGTTTCAATAACCGATACCACCGCATTGCCAGCTTGTGGGAATGCCGAGTTAATGGCGGCCGTTCCGTTTCCGGACGACAATGTGCCGCCGGCTACGTTCCAAGAATAGGAACTGCCGTTCGTATTCGTAACCGCATATGGACCTGATTCACCTATGCAGACATCCACATCTCCGGAAACAGCCGATGTTGCAGGAGAAGGATTGATGGTAACCGCGATTGAATCGGAAGTTCCGAAACAAACGTTGGTGGAAGTGGAGCTGTTCTCATCATAAAACAAGTAAACCGTTTGCGGGCCTGTCACAGTCCAGTTAACGGTAACCGAACTGGTACCTTGTCCACTTGAGATGGTTCCTCCAACAGCAGTCCAAGTATATGTGGATCCAGGAGTATTCAAAGCATTGTACACTACCCCTTGTGCTTGGTTGGAGCAAAGCGATGTGGGCCCTGCAGGTGCGGCAGGAGTCAGTATCACGTTGATGGTTACATCAAGTGTTACAGGGTCGGGCGACTGGCATCCGTTGGTAGTGGTCTCAATCACTGACACGGTTCCAATTCCCGAGATGGAAGCCCAGTTCACTAAAATCGAATCGGTACTTTGTCCACTCACCAATGTGCCACCGTTGATACTCCAAGTGTATGTGGAGTTAGGGTTTGCGTTGGGGATCCAATACAACACGCCGTTCACACCCGGACAAACGGATATGTTTCCGAGAATGGAGTTGGCGGTGGCCCCGGGGTTTACTATTACCGATACCGTATCCGTAGAAGAGCATCCATTGGCACTCGTTCCAGTAACTATATAGGAGGTGTTGGTATTTGGTGTTACGGAAAGCGGATTGGTACTTCCAATAACTGAACCTCCTTGTACATTCCAAACATAAGTAGCACCTCCCGATCCGGTCAACAACAAGGTGTCTCCACTGCAGATGGTGTCGTTTGAAGCGGTAGCAAGAATGATTGGAATCTGGTAAACCGTAACTTTAACCGTATCTGTGTTGCTGCATCCGAAGCTATTGGTTCCGGTAACCACGTAGTTGGTGGTGGCAGTAGGATGCACATTCAGCGTATCATTGGTTCCAATGATGAAGCCAGGATTGCTTTGCCATGTCCAAGCGTAAGTAGTTGCGCCTGTAGCAACCAACTGTGCAGTATCACCAGCACAAATGCTTGTGGGAGCGGCATTGGCAAGAATGATGGGTTGAGGATTGATCGTGATGGTAGCCGAATCCGTAGTGGTACAACCATTCAGCGTGGTAGTCACCACATAGGTTTGTGAAGCCGGATTCGCACTGTTGTTGGAAACGGTGAGCGTTGGATTCGAAGAGTTGGTATTGCTTAGATTAGTGGCTGGCGACCAGCTATAGGTGTAACCACTCGTGCTGGAAGTACCAAGCACTAATGTATCGCTTCCACATAATACCACATCAGGACCTGCTTGTGAAACCGGATTAGGTCGTACTTGCACCGTAACGGTGTCAGCATCGATACAACCGAACGCATTCACGTTAACGATGTAAGTGTTGTTCACAGGCGAAGTGCCGGTGTTGGTTCCAGTTGCATTGGTAACGGCGCTGTTGGCATTCGACAAACCGGTTGCAGGCGACCATGTGTATGTGTAACCTGTGGTGCCGGGAGTACCG
>JBKDSL010000192.1:0-4312 GCA_046340555.1 Bacteroidota bacterium | reverse complement strand
CTAAAACCGGACCATGCTGTAACCGATTTACAATTCAGGAGGTTGGTGGATTCATTGTACACATTTGGAATCTAGTTCGACCGCGACAGTTTGGTGGAGATCATCATACAAAGAGATCCTACATTCGGTAAAGACTGGAATACAGTAACTGCCCACAACGTTGTTGAATTAAAACAGCTACCAGATTTGATAAAATTTGAATTGCTCAGCGGAAATGAGCAGTACAAATACAGTTGGTATGGAGAAATGACCTGGGGCTTCGGGCCTAGGTGGGGAAGAATGCATAAGGGTGTAGACACCAACCTGGAAATCGGGGATACATTATACGCCGCATTCAATGGAATTGTACGGTATGCCGACTACAACACAGGCGGCTATGGCAATTGCGTGGTCATTCGTCATTTCAATGGCTTGGAAACCATCTATGCCCACATGAGCGAGTTGGATGTAGAACCGGGTGACTTGGTATTTGCAAGTGAAGTGATTGGACTTGGAGGGAATTCAGGAAGAAGCCAAGGTCCGCATTTGCATTTCGAGATCCGCTATAAAAGCTTCTCATTTGACCCATTGCTCTTGTTAGACAAGAACAATCAAATGGCCTTATTGAATCATGAATTCCATTTGGAAAAGAGCAAGCTATATCATGATGGAGAGTCAGATCACCTTCTTATTTCCAAATCTGGAAGGAGCGCCGGAAAATCGCACACCGTTAAAAAAGGAGAGACACTTTACTCAATATCCATAAAGTATAAAACCACTGTTGCAAAGCTCGTTAAGTTAAACAGGCTGAAAAATAAAAATGCGTTACAGGTTGGTCAAAAAATCAGAGTTCGATAGTTCAATTTGAAAAAGCTGTATCAAGTGGATATAATGCCTATTGAGATGGATTTACTACTTTCAACCACGTAAAATAAAGTATCATGGAAAGATTCACCGGCCTAATTGGTATCATTGCCATACTTGGTTTGGCCTATTTGGCAAGCAATAATCGCAAAGCCATCAACCCAAGGGTTATCTTCAGCGGATTGCTCCTGCAGATTGTAATAGCGATTTTAGTATTGAAAATCCCCCCGGTAACAGCATTCTTCCAGCAGCTAGGACATGGTATGGAGAAAATCGAGCTATTTGCACGCCAAGGGGTTTCATTCGTTTATGGAGGAGTGGCTGTGCAGCAATTTGATGGAACTATAGGCAGCTTTGCCAATGGTGGATTTGTTTTCGCCTTCAATGTAACGGCTACCATCATACTAGTTTGTGTACTGGTTGCAATATTATATCACTTCCGTATCATGCAACGCGTGGTATCGGCTATTGCCAAAGCAATGAACTTCGTGATGCGTGTTAGCGGTGCAGAAGCACTCAGTAATGTAGCCAGTGCATTCGTTGGACAGGTGGAAGCGCAGGTCATGATCCGCCCTTATTTAGCTGGCATGACCAAAAGCGAACTACTCGCCAGCATGAGCGGCAGTCTCGCTTGTATTGCCGGAGGCATATTGGTGGTATATGTGAACATGGGAGCTGCAGCCGGATTGGATTTGGCACCTAAGTTGATTGCCGCCAGCTTGATGGCTGCCCCCGGTGCGTTGGTAATATCAAAAATCGTTTTCCCGGAAACGCAAGAAAGTCAAACCATGGGCAATGTGAAGCTAGATGTGAAAAGTCCCAATGTGAATGTGGTGGATGCCATTTCACATGGAGCCGCAGACGGATTCAAAATCGCCATGAACGTTATTGCCATGCTGATTGGTTTCATCGCATTAATCACCATGGTGGATTGGATGCTTTTAAAGGCTGCTCACATTTTCGACCCCACCTTCAACCTTAGTTTGAATTGGATATTCGGAAAACTTTTTTATCCGATGGCTTGGGCCATGGGTGTTCCAACTACGGATGTAGCCAGTGTGGCCACCTTGCTTGGACAAAAGCTTACCATTAACGAGTTCGTGGCTTTCCAAAATCTTGCAAACAAAAGCGTTCCGGTATTAACAGAAAAAGGACTGTTGATTGTATCCATTGCGATTTGCGGCTTCGCCAATTTTGCCAGTGTTGGTATGCAAATTGGCGGTATTGGTGAACTGTCACCAGAGCGCAGAGGTGATCTGGCTCGTCTAGGCATGAAGGCGCTCTTTTGCGGAACACTTGCCTCGTATTTATCTGCTAGCATTGCAGGAATCATCGTATAAATTCGTCACAAACCATTCCCATTCAATGTTGCAACTACTGAATTTCGGCAAATGTGACTTATATTGTAGTACAGAATCTACTGTATTGTTTTTCAAGTAATTAAAGCTCTAAATCTCCGCCATTTTTTTGTGATAGTTCGCCTATTTTTTGACTGTTTGCGTAAAATAGGGTGCCATCTTAAAAATGAAGTGGTACCCAGCGAAGCTGATTTGGAAATACGCCAATCATTCAAGCCATTTGGGTTTTGAGTTTTTTGCGTGTAAGGTGGAAACTGACCAACTGTTGTTGCTAACTCCACCAACACTGTTAACTTCAACACAGCCAACCTTACTTCCGGAACTTATTTTGCACGCTTGACCATTGACGGCAAATCCGCTTTCAACCGTTTGGTAGTGATCAAATAATAAGGTTAGTTTTAAACACGAAGGGGCTGCTTCAAAAAGGTGGCCCCTTTTTTATGCTTTTACAAATCTGAAATAGATTTATATATAAAAGTTAAGACCTTACAGCCTTCTCAAAAATCCCGAGAAATGCCGTGTTAAGGAATTTAAAAAAGGACCGGGTTTCAGTGATGAAATTATTTTAACATCCTCCGTTAGCGAACTGCGACTATCTAAAAATCTGAAGATGCTTTCAGCTTTATTATTTCGATACATCTCCTCAAAAATTCCGTTACCCAAATGGTTGCGATGATTGAAAATATCAAGCAGCAATAAGTCGTAGGCGCGGTGTCGTTCGCATGCAACATCTTTATGCGGAGGCAAGCCCTTTTTGATATTGGAAATAATCTTGGATGCGTTCCTTTCCGCATTCTTGAATGAATACCCAGTTGATGCCTTCACCCAGCCACCGGCAGTGCCTATGTATGTTTGGTTCTTACCATGTGACTTACTGAAATCAAAGGCTGTCATGGGTATAACGCCGTACTCTGTTTCAGCAATTGTATAGGATTTCACACCACAAACATTTTCCATGTATTCGCGCAAGCATTTTTCATACTCGTGCATTTGCAAGAGTTCAGGAGTAAACAATGTAAATTCTACCAAGGCGCGACGCGCATCAAACGGCAAAACATACGTAAAACAAGTGGTGTTTTTGTATGGCACTCTAAAATCCATCATCGTAAAACGATCGGCATCGAAAACATCAAATTCCGTCTCCACAAACCAACCTAGGAAATGCTGCGAAACAGCCGGTACAGCTTTTGCCATTTCGAAATAACCAGTTGGCATCCTGCTGTCAAACACGTGCCGTGACGCATATTGAGAGCCATCAGCGCAATGAATATTCAAGAAATCTCCACTTTTGACATCAATAACTCCTTTCAATTTCCATTCGATGGAAGAACATTTACTTAATACCGCTCTGGCCTGGCTGTAGAAGTCAATGCCACGAACCATTTTGTATCTATAGGAACCCATGTCCAACGGAACATCACCATTGGGAAAGCTGACTTTACCTTGTTTCCAAATTCGCTTTGCGATTGAATCCCAACTGCCTATCCCTTCCTCCCAAAAACACCAAGTACGGTCATTCGTTCTCTTTTCATCAGCATCCAATAACAAAATGCGCTTGTCATTGAAATACGGATCTTGAGCCATTTGAATGGCTAAATGCAAGCCAGCCGAGCCAGCGCCTATGATGGTATAGTCGTATGTTAACTGCGAGACCATGAATGGTAAAACAGTTGCAAATATATCCCTTAGGCATTATTCAATGACCATTAGGGTCGTTTTCACTAATTTGGAGCCATGTACACCATGTCTTTTTGGGAACGAGAATCGGTTTTGCACGGTATCGATGTGTTTGTTGCAGGTAGTGGCATTGTAGGATTATGTAGTGCCATTGCCATGAAAAGGATTCATCCTGCGTCGCGGATTGTGGTCGGAGACCGTGGTTTCCTTCCTTACGGAGCCAGTACACGCAATGCGGGCTTTGCCTGCTTTGGAAGCATTTCTGAGCTCTTAGATGACATATCTCGCGAAAGCGAGAGCGAGGTCGCCAATAGGGTAGAACGTCGTTGGAAAGGCCTTCAAAAGCTTCGTGCCCTGTTGGGCGATGAAACCATCGGATTTGAAAACAATGGCGGGTATGAGCTCTTCACGGCCAATGATCGGATGTTTTGCGA
>JBKDSL010000191.1:0-1579 GCA_046340555.1 Bacteroidota bacterium | reverse complement strand
TCATGGAAAACTACCATCTTAGAACTCCATTCAGCATCTCCAGCTCTTAGCAACAGTCGTTTTATTGGAACGGTCTTCCCGGCAACGGTCCCTGTGAAATTCATATTGGCGGATATGTAACCGTTTTGCTGAAAAAGATCTCTGCCTGCATCCACATCAATTTCTTCCTTTTGAAATGGCGGAACCAATGAAACAGCTTGCTCGGTGCCCAATATCCACTTCTTGGGATCTGCGGGATACCGGATGGGATCCGTTTCCCCTTTTACGCTCCAAAGCACTTGGTATTCGTATTCGTTCCACTCTTTACCATTAAGGCCAAGACGTGAATAAAAAGTGGTTTTGAAATTAACCCCGGCCATCATGTCGTTTTTGCTGATGATCATCTGCGCGAAAACGGTATCGTGCCCGTTAGCGTACGCTTTCCGGAATTTTATCGTCACGAAATTCAGTACCGTATTAAATGCCTCTGCATAATCGCCATCCACAACAAAGTTGATGTCGCGCTTTTGAAAAGCAGGATCATTCATATCCACCGTTCGGAAATAGCGAGGGTCGTTTTTCAGTTTTTCAAATAAACCGCTTACGTTTCCGGCGGAATAAAAAGGCACCTTGATCGAACTTGCTTTGGATAAGTTGATGGTATAATTGCTTTGCTTGATGTTTTTCTGATCAACCAGCGTATACGTTTTTTGGTACATGGCCATCATCTCCTTGGCCATACCCCAACCTGCTTGAGCAGCTTGCATACCTACCTGTGCTATAGCGGCCTTATCACCTACAGACATTTTGTTCCCTGCCGTTCCATTTACTGAAGCAGGAGCGTTTTTGGAAACAGAACCGGTTCCATTAGATCCACTGGAACCTCCCCAGCTGGGAGATGCTCCGTTCGCTGATGAGCCGGGTTGAGACCCTGAACCGCTTGCTGCGCCCCCCCACTTGGAACCTGAATTTGTATTAGGCGTTTTAGATGGCGCGGCGGTGGGAGGATTATTCGCACCCTGTGCGTTGGGGTTGGTGGATGGAGCCGCTACTGCATTGGAACGTGCCCGTGTTTGCGCGCCTGCAGCAGGATCTGTAGGTGTGGTGGCAGGGGCAACGGGATTTGTTTTATTCGATCCCGCAATAGGATCTGCCACCGCCTTTTCTGCTTCCTTAGCTCTTGCTTCAGCTTTATCAGCTTTTCGCTTATCACTAGCTGCCTTGTCGGCTTCAAGTTTTTCTACCTGTTCTCTGAGTCTTTGATTTTCGGCATCGTTTGTGGTGCTGGTTGGCAAGCCCATGGCTCCAACTCCAACACCGCCACCAAATCCAGATGCCGCCGATTGTGCTTGCATAGCGGGCAAACCTGAGGCGGCTAAGGGGTTTACAGGCGCTCCTGCTGTGGTTATACCCATAGGAGTGGAAGCCATGCTCATAGATCCACCCATGCCCATTCCACCCATACCCATTCCACCCATGCCCATTCCACCCATACCCATTCCACCCATACCCATTCCACCCATTCCCATTCCACCCATTCCCATTCCGCTAGAAGGACCTACATAGCCCATAAACATCATATCAATGGTCTTCGTCGTTA
>JBKDSL010000190.1:0-3419 GCA_046340555.1 Bacteroidota bacterium | reverse complement strand
AAAAGAGATTTTCGTAGCTGCATTGGCACCGGTACGCCACAACTCGTTGTAAGGAACCAATCCTCCGAATACGGTCCTGCCTTTGGTTCCAGGGCTTGCATATTCAATAGTGATATCAGTTAAACCCATAGTTTGGGTTACTGAAGCACCAGGTGAAGGCTGTGGCAGCTGCAGTTGTGCAAATGAACTTCCGCTGGCTAGCACCAATGCGGCAATAAAAAGGCTTTTGAATTTCATAATTGTTGGTTTAGTTGGTTTTGGTTTCAAGTTTATGAAACAAGGTCACATCATAGGGAGTTTATTTCAAAAAGCATATTTATAAAACTGATTTACAGTTGTTTAATTATTTTCTAATAAAAAGTGTAACCTTGAAATCCTTTCTGAAGTAGAAGGAACTGTTTTTAGGGTTTATGATTCAGGTTAGTTAAAGTGGCGCCCCGTAAGGCGCAATTTTCATTTTACGTTTTTAACGCTAACCAGATCGTCGAAAATAATTGAGGCAGCGCGCTTGGATGCCCCTTTCCCACCAAGCATTTCATTTAATCGCCCGTAATCGTTCAACAATTGAGATCGCTCTTTTGAGTCGGAGAGTATTTTTCGTAATTCATCCTCCATGTTTCTCAAATTAAGTTTGCGTTGAATCAGCTCCGTAACGCACTCGGAGTCCATGACCAGATTCACTAAGGAAATGTACTTGACCTTCACCAACCAACGGGCAATATGGTATGATATGGCATTCCCACGATAGCAAACAACCTGTGGAACCTGGAACAATGCCGTTTCCAACGTTGCTGTACCCGATGTAACCAGAGCTGCCCTAGCTGCTGAGAGCAAACCGTATGTATTACCATAAACAATTTCGACAAACCCATCAGGATTGAATGACTCGTAAAAGTCCTTCGGAATACTAGGAGCTGCTGCTATAACAAAACGGTGGTCGCGAAACTTTTGGGCTGTTGCTACCATCAATGGCAGCATTGCAGATATCTCCTGTTTCCTGCTGCCGGGTAAAAGGGCCACAACTGGCCTTCTATCGCTCCCCTTATCAAAAGAATAACTGTTTCCAACAGCATCTAAAAGCGGATGACCTACAAAATCCACTTGGTAACCCAATTTCTCGTAGAATGGTTTTTCAAACGGTAGGATGACCATCATGCGATGGACATATTTGCGGATGATTTCAATGCGGGATTGTTTCCATGCCCATATTTGGGGAGAGATATAATAGTGAACCCGGAAACCCGATTCATGTGCGAACCTCGCCATCCTCAGGTTGAAACCCGGATAATCCACCAAGATCACCACATCGGGATTGAATGACTTGATTTGATCTTTGCACAGCTCGAGGTTACGTAGGATAGTGCGAAGATTGAGCAGGACCTCTGCAAAGCCCATGAATGCCAATTCACGGTAGTGCTTGAGCACCTTTACCCCTGCACCCTGCATCAAATCGCCGCCCCAACCTTGTATTTCAGCATGACCGTCCAATTGGCAAATCTCGCGGACCAGATTTGATCCGTGAAGGTCGCCAGAGGCCTCGCCTGCAATGATGAAATACCTCAATGGTGTTTTATTAGTAGTCTATTGAAGATAATTGAAGAAGTAATAAAGACCGAAAACAAAAGTTACCAGGAGAATGCCTCTGCCGGTATATTCACGATTGGCCTTTAACATGCAATACCTGAATGGAAAGACATTCATAAAAATGGAGATGACCTCGACGGTGCTCTGCCTGAATATGGGTGATTTGCCAAAGAAATAATCTGAAATCCATATGTTCAAATACTTCAAAGCAAAATAACCTGCCACCATCACCACAAGTGCGATAATGATGCCATGTACCATAGTATCCTTTTTAAACATCCCAGCGTAATTTATTCAATTGTTGAAAGGCATGGTGTGCGGTGAAGTCGAATTGCACCGGCACAACAGAAACGAAACCGTTTTTAAGTGCCCACTCATCTGTATCATTGCCTTTATCGTAATTCTTGAACTTACCAGTTAACCAGTAATAAGGTCGCTTGCGCGGATCCATACGCTCGTCAAACTCCTCTTCCCATTTTGCATTGGCTTGCCTACACACTTTGATTCCTTTGATACGCTTTAATGGCATATCTGGAAAATTCACGTTAAGTAATGTATCAGAAGGCATACCGTTCGCCAAAATGTTCTTCGATATCAATCTCGCATAATGCACACAAGCAGAGAAATCGGCCTCCATACTGTAATTGTTGAGCGAGAATCCAATGGAAGGAATTCCTTCGATGGCACCCTCCATGGCGGCAGACATGGTTCCTGAATAAATGACATTGATAGAACTGTTGGAACCATGGTTGATTCCGGAAACACATAAATCGGGTTTACGATGCAGGACCTTATTCACCGCCAGCTTAACACAATCGACAGGTGTACCCGAGCATTGCCATCCCAAAAACTCACCGTGAAATTCAACTTTGTCTAATCGCAAAGGTTTACCAATGGTGATGGCATGTCCCATTCCCGATTGTGGACTGTCGGGTGCCACAACCACAACTTCTCCCAAAGTGGACATAGCATCTACGAGCGCCCTGATACCTGGAGCGGTGATTCCATCATCATTCGTAACGAGTATAACCGGACGGTTGGAAGAAGATTTCCTGATTGATTTGTTTTTGGTAGCCATAGGACAAAAATAGGTTAAATACACCTTTGCTAACATCCAGCTCAATCAGCACTTTTAACATAACACATAGCCCCGCAGTTAAAGCCACGGGGCTAGTTTTAAACGGCCTTATGGGGTCGTTATCGGATCGAAATCAATTAACGGAAATCCTAATAGGCTCAGCGGTTTTGGTTTCCTCCTTTTTGGGAAGGCTCACTTTCAAAATACCGTTATTGTATACGGCCGAAACCGCATCGGCGTTCACCGTTTCTGGCAAGCTGAAGCTCCTACTGAAAGAACGGAAGATGTGTTCTCGACGAGTGCAGCTTTGTTCCAAATCGTTAATCTCAGGCTTAAATTCGGCTTGTACGTTCAATAGCCCATCATCAATGGTCAGCTTGAAGTCATCCTTGTTAAAACCAGGAACCACGAACTCCAATCGGATGTAATCATTGGAATCGTAAATGTTGACTTTAGGGGAATGAAGCCAAGGGGGTTGTGGCTTAGAAACATCATCCATCAGGTCGCGGATAAGGTCATTAACGGTTAGAAAACGATTACTGGCAGGAGTGGCTTTTGCGGTTTTGTTGTTGGAGATAAACATGGTTTGATGGTTTTAATTGTTTCCACGAATACATCAACTTATATACCACTAGGAAAATACAGAGTGAAAAGATGCCAAATTGACAACTAATCCAAAAAAACAATGCCATTGTGGCATTAAAGTTTAAAATTTAACTACCTGAATCTCGCCTTTTTCTATAGACCGAACAATCGA
>JBKDSL010000189.1:0-550 GCA_046340555.1 Bacteroidota bacterium | reverse complement strand
CCGCACCAGTTGGCAGGGTTGTTCCAATCTTCGGTAAAGCCCAACCAGGTTTTCCAACCAATCCAGGCGGGTGCACAGGGAGGAATGATGGTTACCACATAATCCTCCGTTTCGCCGTAAGTAGCGAATGCGCAAGGATCGATTTGGGATGTTGCATACACCTCACGAACCCTTAAACGTGTGTTGCCTGGTAAAGCGTCCGCAGGAATGGTAAATGTTTGGGTATAGTTGGATCCAGCGGGACCTGTACAGCTACCTCCACTATTAACCAAAGAAGGCGTCTGGCAGATCTTTTCGCCACCACCTCCAGACAATAATGTAGCCGTAGCACCGATGTTTAGGGTGTTGGTGAAGGTTCCGGTTTTGTTATAGTCGATCCAAGCAGCAATGTAGTTGGCCGAAGACCAAGTTCCACATGCCACTTTAATTTGGTAGGTGTTTGCAGCAGTCAAAATGGCCGTCTTGTTTACCGCAGGCAGGAAAAATTCGTAATCGGGCGGGTGCGACTGAAAACCACAAGGGTTACCAGGAGTAGCACAAAGTGGACCTG